>NZ_JBEXUE010000562.1:0-5884 GCF_040614275.1 Streptosporangium sp. NPDC006013 | reverse complement strand
CGGCCGCGCGCGGCGCGACGACCGGCGGACGGTCGTCGCAGGTGATGGTGTTCGGCAGTTCCCACGCTGCGAGCCAGGGGCCGGTGGTGCCGCCCCCGTCGTTGCCGCCGAGGTCCGTCAGCGAGAACTCCGAGCCGGTGGACGGGAAGTTGAACGCCCCGCAGTTGTTGACGCCGACCGCGCCGACGTTGCGGGCGTCCACGTTCTCGAAGGACGCCGAGCCCTTCACCCGGGCGCTGACCACGGAGGTACCGGTGCCGTCGACCCTGATGTCCTTGAAGTGGACGTTGGTGATCGAGTACAGGTCCTTCACCGGCCAGTCGCTGACCAGCATGATCGCGTTGTAGGTGTTGTCGAGGAAGTGGTTGCCGACCACCTGGATGTCGGCGTCGATGTTCTTCTCCAGCGCGTAGAACCAGATGGCTCCCAGGCCGATGTTCCAGTTCAGCTCGTAGGTACCGGCCCGGACCGTGGTGTTGTCCTTGACCCACAGGTGCCCGGCGAAGGCCTCGGCGCCGAAGCGGGAGCCGACCTGGATGGCGCTGCCCTCCCGGATCGGGTCGGCGACGAGGTTGTTCGAGATGGTGTTGTCGGTGCCGCCGTAGACGGCGATGCCGTTCGCGAGGACGGGCGTCTGCACGGTGTTGTGGTCGAAGGTGTTGCCGGCGTTGGAGGTCTTCTCCGACCACATCGCCAGGCCGTCGTCTCCGGAGTTGCGGATGAAGTTGTTCGACACGACCGAGTTCGTGACGCCGGTGTGGAAGTTGAGACCGTCGGCGATCTGGTCGACGATGACGTTGTTGGTGATCTTAAGGTTCGTCATCGGTCCGTCGAACCACAGGCCCACCTTGGTGTGGCGGATGTGGAGGCCGTTGATGGTCGAGTTGCTCATCGCCCCGCCGACGCCGTTCACCTGGTCGGTGTCGATGCGCTCGCGGACGTCGCCTTCGATCGCGAAGCCGGACAGGTGGACGTTGTCGCTGCCACCGGCCGAGGCGTCCTTGCCGTAGAAGCCGACGCCGGTGTGCACCGAGCCGTCGGGGGCCGGCGCGGGCAGTGTGACCTCGCGGCCCTTGATGATCGTGTACCAGTTGCCCGCGCCCTCGATCGTCACGCTGTCGACGATGATGTGGCGGTTCACCTGGTAGGTGCCCGGCGGGATGTAGACCTTGAGACGCTTGCTCTTGGCGAAGGCGATCGCCCTGTCGAACGCGTCGGCGGAGTCGCGCCGCCCGAGCGGGTCGGCGCCGAAGGCCAGCACGTTCGCCGCGACGAGCCTGACGTGCGGAGCGCCGACGAGGTGCGAGTCGAGCAGGTCGATGACCGTCCAGGCGGCGTTGCTCCCGGCGGGAACCGTGAGCCGCACCCTGTCACCGGCGCGGTAGGTCCTGCCGAGCAGGAGGCGCTGCTCGTCGTAGAAGTGGCTCGGGCGGAACGGCTTGGTGATCGCCGGAGTGGGCGTGGTGGCGGCGGGCACGCAGGCGCACTCGGTGATCCACCAGTCGGGGTGGAGCAGGTCGGCGTTCGGGTCGTTGGAGAACGGATACTGGTTGTACAGCCACGCGTACTGCGAGGTGAGGGTCATGGACTTCCTGGCCCCGCCGTTCACCGTGACGTTGAGCGGCGCGGTGATGCCGCCGCCGTTGGGGGCGTCCGGGATGCTGTAGCGCACGGTGATCGCGTTGGCCGCGCGCGGCAGGGTGAACTCGACGTGCTGCCCGGGCGTCAGCTTGACCGCTCTGCGGCCCGACGCCTCCGACGGCAGCGTGTACGCGGTGCGGTCCGGGCCGATGACCGTGCCGTTCGTCGCGGCGTTCTCCGCCTCCTGCTCGGCGAAGTCGACGCTCGCGCCCCGGCCCGCGACGAGTGACGGGTCGAGGCCGGCGCGAGTCACCGCGGGCGTCGAGGCTCCGTTCGCGTTCCTGTCGGCAAGGGCCGTGCCACCGAGCACGACGGTGAGACCGACGGTGAGACCGACGGTGACCGCGGTCACCGCTGCGACCGCCACCGTGGCCCTCCGCGGTGGCCTGCCGGACCACCTCGCCGCGGTTCCTGTGCTGATCCGTGACATCGCATGCTCGTTTCTCTCGGGGGGTGAACACCTCAGGACGCCCGGGGGGAGCGACCGTCCTGAGGTGAGGCGACATTAGGACCCGCGAACCCCGCCCCACAAGGCTCGTGCGAAATAGTTTCGTAATCTTGTTCTCTAGCTGCACCTGTCCATCAAGTTCTTGCAGTAGCTGCCCTGGGTTGTTGTGAAGTTCTCGCGACACACGACCGGCCGGAGGCGAGCCTGACGCCTGTCCGTCCGCACGGGGCACCTGACTTTCGTCGGGGGTGGTCGTGGCCGATCGTCGGATACCCCCGGGGCCGCCGGTTTCTAGGTTCTTCAGCATGAAACGCGACCTCATCGGCCTGGCAGTGGGATTCGGCCTGGCAGTGACCCTGATAGTGAACCTGGCCGCGGTTTCCGCCGCGCAGGCCGGACCACCCGCCGCCGAGCCGACCCCGGCCGACATCGACGCCTACCTGGACAGGACCATGGAGTCCACCGGGCTGCCCGGGATGTCCGTCGTCGTGACGCACGGCGGCAAGATCGTGCACGCCGCCGGATACGGGCGCGACTCGGCCGGCGAACCGGTCACCGAGAACACTCCGATGCGGGTCGCCTCGGTCAGCAAGTCGTTCACCGCCATGGCCGTCATGACACTGGTCGACGACGGCAGGATCTCCCTGGACGAGCCGGTCGCCGGGCGACTGCCGGAGTTCCGCATGGCCGATCGGCGCGCCGCGGGAATCACGGTACGGCAGCTGCTGAACCAGACGTCGGGCCTGTCCGACACCACCGTCGACATCGGCGCGACGGAGAGGTCCAGGTCGCTCGCCGACTACGTGTCCACGCTGAGCACCGGCAGGCTGGCCGCCGACCCCGGTACGCGCTGGGAGTACTGCAACGTCAACTACGACGTGGCCGCCCGGCTGGTCGAGGTCGTCGGCGGACGAGACTTCGGCGACTACCTGCAGCGGCACGTCTTCGGCCCGCTCGGCATGACCGGCAGCGCCGTCAGCGACCAGGCCGTCCAGCCGTCCGAGGGTTTCAACTCGCTGTACGGCGTCTGGGTGCCGCGGCCCGAGCTGCCCGGCTTTCTCAACAACAGCGGTGGCGGCGGAGTCATCAGCACCGCGGCCGACATGGGCAGGTGGCTGATCAGCCAGACCGGCAACGGCGAACAGCTGGTGACGCCGGAGAGCCTTGCGACCATGCACACCCCGTCCCAGGTGCGTGACTACGGCATGGGCTGGGGTTCGGAGACCGTGAACGGCACCAGGCTGCTCGTGCACTCGGGCAACCTGTTCACCTACAACGCGGTGCAGGCGATCGCCCCGGACACCGGGTACGGCTTCGCGGTCATGACCAACAGCGCGGCCCTCCACGACGACACCTACGACGTGCTCGCCGGCCTGGTCGCGATGAGCCGGGGCGGGACGTCAGAGGCGCCGGGCGGGGACCGGCAGGTGTTCGAACTGCTCCTGGGCCTGATCGCGTTGACGGCGGTGGGTCTGGGGGTGCTGGGCGTGCTGCGGTCGCGCCGCTGGGCGAGCAGGCGGGCCGGAAGCCCCGGCTGGTGGATCGCGCTGCGCACGGTCCCGGTGCTGCTGCCGGTGCCGCTGCTCGCCGGGTATCCGGAGCTGATCTCCTTCCTGATGAGAGGCCGGACGGTCACCTGGGAGCAGCTCACCTACTTCGCCGCGCCGATGACGATCACCCTGGTGGTCGCGGCGACGGCGGGAGCCGCCACCACCGCGATGCGGCTGCTGAGGCTGCGATCGGTAGTGTCGACCGGGTGAGAAACGGTGTGATCCTGGTGTCGATCGCGGGGTTCGCCCTGCTCAACGGGCTGAACCTCGACGGCATCCCGACCTGGCGGCAGCTTCTCTTCGCGGTGCTGGCCGTGGCGGCCTACCTGCACGGACGCCACCTGCCGGTACGGCGGGACTGGCTGCTCCTGGCCGTTGCCGCGATACCCGGCGCCGTCCACACCGTGCTGGACTTCTGGACCGGAGTCGGTGCGCTGATGGCCCTCGGCCTGTTCACGGTGCTGCCGTGGCTGGCCGGCCGGTTCCGGCGGCAGCAGGCCGAGTTGGTGAAGGCAGGCCAGGAGCGGGTCGCCCGGCTCCAGCGAGAGCAGGAGCTCATCGCCGAACGCGTCACACTTCGCGAACGCGCCCGTATCGCCGCGGACATGCACGACTCACTCGGCCATGAACTGGCACTGATCGCGCTGCGCGCCGGAGCCCTGGAGCTGGCCGCCGACATGACCGAGCCGAACCGGGAGGCGGCGGCTCAGCTGCGGGCCTCCGCGGTCACCGCGACCGACCGGCTCCGCCACACTCTCGGAGTGCTGCGCGAGGGCGGCTCCATTCCGGCCGAGCCGCCGGACGAGTCCATCGAGACACTGGTTGATCGCGCGCGTGGCGCCGGAATGGCGGTCGCCTTCCACCAGGCCGGTGAGCGCGCGCTCCTGCCGCCGCCGACGGACCGGGCCGCACACCGGGTGGTACAGGAGTCGCTGACCAACGCCGCCCGCCACGCGCCCGGGGCGGACGTACTCGTCCGCCTGGAACGGACCCACGAGACGGTCACCGTCACGGTGCGCAACTCCGCGGCCCCCGGCACGCCGACGCCGGCAGTCGGGGGGAGCGGGATAACAGGCATGCGCGAGCGGGTCCGGCTGCTTGGCGGCACGCTGTCGGCCGGCCCCCATGACGACGGGTTCACCGTGACGGCGCGGTTCCCGGCCAGGCCGGAGGGACACCGATGATCCGGGTGGTGCTGGCCGACGACGAGGCCATGATCCGGGCCGGGGTGAAGTCGATCCTGGCCACCGACGCGGGCATCGAGGTGGTCGCCGAAGCCGCCGACGGGCGCGAGGCGATCGAGTTGACGCGCGCGCACCGGCCGGACATCGCGATGCTGGACATCCGCATGCCCCGACTCGACGGCCTGTCCGCCGCGGCCGAGCTGCGTGCCACCATGCCGCAGGTCGCGGTCATCATGCTGACCACGTTCGACGAGGACGAGTATGTCTCCAGAGCGCTCGACGAGGGCGCCGCCGGCTTCCTGCTCAAGGCCGCCGACCCCCGGGAGCTGATCATCGGGGTACGGGCGGTCGCCGACGGCGCGGCGTACCTGTCGCCGAGGATCGCACGGAAGGTCATCGCGCAGCTGGGCGGCGGCAGGCTCTCCAGGGCGGATACGGCACGCAGGCAGGTGGAGTCGCTGACCGCACGGGAGCGCGAGGTGCTCGCACTCGTCGGCCGGGGCATGTCCAACCAGGACATCGGCCGCGAGCTGTTCCTCTCGGAAGGCACCGTCAAATCCCACGTCAGCGCCATCCTGCTGCGGCTCGGTCTGAACAACCGGGTCCAGGCGGCGATCATCGCCTACGAGGCGGGTCTGGTGTCCGGGGACACCTGACCGAGCACCCCGGCTGGACCACGGTGTCTCAGACGTTGCGCCGGTACTGGCCGCCCACCTCGAAGAGCGCGTCGGTGATCTGCTGCAGGCTGCAGACGCGGGCGGTGTCCATCAGCACGGCGAACATGTTCTCGCCGTCGTGGGCGGCCTCCTTGAGCGCGGCCAGTGCGACGTGCGCCTGCTCGCGGTGGCGTTCCTGGAAGGCGCCGACCCGCTCCAGCTGGGAGCGCTTCTCGTCCTCGGTGGCGCGGGCGAGTTCCACCGGCCCGGCGTTGCGGGCGCCGGCGTCGGGATTGCGGAAGGTGTTGACGCCGATGATCGGCAGGCTGCCGTCGTGTTTACGCTGCTCGTAGAGCATCGACTCGTCCTGGATGCGGCCACGCTGGTAGCCGGTCTCCATCGCGC
>NZ_JBEXUE010000561.1:0-5900 GCF_040614275.1 Streptosporangium sp. NPDC006013 | reverse complement strand
CGTGCCGCCCACGGTGAGGGTGACCGTGTCGTTCTTGTTGTCGGTCGGATCGTTGACCTCGGCCAGTACGTACAGGCCGGCGGATGTGGTGCGCGTCGATGCTCTGCTGCTCCGGCGGCCCGTCCAGGGGGCTGCGCGAGTTGCCGCGCCGGTCATAGCTCACCACCGTGTACCGGTCGGCGAGCTGCCCGGCCAGGGCCGCGTATCCGGCGGCGTCGTAGACCCCGCCGCAGATCAGCAGCAGGACGGGGCCCGTGCCGCGGACCTCGTAGTGCAGGGTCGCGCCCGGCACCTTCAGGACATCCGTCTTCATGGCTTCCACGCTCGGGTCTCCTTGAGAATCGTGGTCGGTGTGCACAGCGCAGTCGGCGCCGCGGGCGCGTTCTCGACATGCCGCCGGAAAGGCTTCGGAAGAGATCTCACCCTGCCACCTCGGCCGGGGACTTCTCGTCGGCGACCATCCGATGGGCACGGGCGGGCCGGCTCACCGGCCGAGGTGTGGGTGCCGCCCGTTTCTCGCCGCCCGGCTCCCTGGGGAGCCCTTCCGGGTGCCCTGTTCGTATGGTTATTGAGTTGCGGGGAGATGGGTGGTTCTGGCGTTACTGATCTTGTTCGGGATGCGACCGGGAGGAGGCGATGTGGAGATGTCGTACAACGAGGTGACGGGTGGGCGTGCGCCGATCCGCATGTGGGCCGACCCGGCCGAGGTCGAGCCGAACGTGATACAGCGGCTGCGTAATGTGGCGAACCTGCCGTGGGTGCAGGGGGGGCGCGGTGATGCCGGACGTGGTCATGGGTTTGCCGGAGTGTCGAGGGTGAGTCCGGTCTCGGCTGGACTCTCCCACTGTGGGAGGCCTCATGCTACTCCCAGCGGTCCCCAGTGGTTGATCATGAAGGCATCAGGGATGGGGACGGTGTGACCGTTCGCCGCGTCAGCATGAGGAGAAGCGACGCATGACCATCGTGAAGGACATCGAGGCCCGCGGCCTGCACCACTGCGAGACGACGGCGCTGGGGGTGCTGTTGCGGCATGAGGGACTTGATCTGTCCGAGCCCATGCTGTTCGGGCTGGGCTCGGGCCTGTCCTTCATCTATTGGGACAGCAAGGGCATGGCGTTCCCCTTTCTCGGAGGCCGTGTCAAGCCTTTCGACCTCACCAGGAACCTGGCCGTCAGGCTGAGGCTGACGTTAACGGCCGAGGAGACCACCTCACCGCGCAAGGCGTGGGAGAACGTGGCCGCCCCCATCGACGCCGGTCGGCCGGTCGGCCTCCAGCTCGACTGCTACCACCTGGACTATTTCCGCTCCAAGGTGCACTTCGGCGGTCATGTCGTCGCCATGTACGGCTACGACGAGCACGACGTCTACCTTGTGGACACCGACCAGCAGGGAGGAGCGGTGCGCACCAGCCGGGCCGGCCTCGCCATGGCGCGGGCCGAACGCGGCCCGATGACCGCCAGGAACCGATCCTTCACCATCACCCTGCCGGCTCACCCGCTTTCCTGGCAGGACCAGATCATCCCCGCCATCAAAGACTGCGCCGACGCCTTCCTCGCCGCTCCCATCGCGAACCTGGGTCACCGCGGCATCGAGAAGGCCGGCAAACAGGTGCCCAGATGGCTGCTACGCGCCGGCGAGCCGCAGCAGGACCTGCCGCAGGCCGCCCTCCTCATGGAGAAGGGCGGCACCGGCGGTGCCCTGTTTCGCGCCCTCTATCGCGACTTCCTCGACGAGTGCACCCGGCTGATCGACAACGGCAACCTCCGCGCCGGTCACAGGCTGTACGCCGATGCCGCCGTCCTGTGGACGGACGTGTCCACCTTGATCGCGAAGGCTGGAGAGAGCGGCGACGCGGGGTACCTCGAGCAGGCCGGCGTCATCCTCCACGATCTTTCGCGCATCGAGAAGGACGCCATGCAGGTGCTGCGTCAGTTGTAGCTCAACGGGAAAACCGGCTGTACGGGGACGGCCTGAGTAATGGTTGTCGTGCCCTGACCAGGGGAGAAGGCCCTGACCAGGGGAGAAGGCAGGGCACGATGCGCAACGGCTCGGAAGACGAATACTCCATGGTCTTCTCCGCGGCGGGTGCCGTACATCCGCGGCTTCGATCACGAGTCGGTGATGAGTCCGTACGACAACGACGGGCCGTGGCCGGGGGGCTCGACTCGGTCCCCGACGTCCTCCGCTCCAAGCGCCGGCTGAGAAGTCGGTAAACGCAGCGCCCCGCCACCTGTGATCGGCGACGGGGCGCAGAAGGCGCAGGTTCAGCCCTTGTAATTGAACACCTGGCGCAGCGTGTGCTGGATCGCGACCAGGTCCTTCTGGTCTGCCATCACCTGGTCGATCGACTTGTACGCCTGCGGGTGCTCGTCCACCAGAGCGGCGGCGCGGTTCGCGTTCCAGGTGCGGCCGCGCATCGCCTCGGTCAGGGACGCGGCCGTCAGCTCACGCTTCGCCCGGGTGCGCGACATCCTGCGGCCGGCTCCGTGCGAGCAGGAGTTGTACGACATCGGGTTACCGAGCCCGCGCACGATGTATGAGCGCGTCCCCATCGAGCCTGGGATCACGCCCTCGTCGCCGGTGTCGGCCTTGATGGCTCCCTTACGGGTGATCCACAGGTCCTTGCCGTCGTGCGTCTCCTGCTGCGTGAAGTTGTGATGGCAATTGATCGTCCGGAGCCGCTGGCCCTTACCGACGACCCGGAACAGGGCGTTGCTCAGCACCTTGTCCATCCGGGCACGTGAGGCCATGGCGTAGTGCTGCGACCACAGCATGTCCTCGATGTAGGCGGTGAACTCCGGCGTGTTCTGCACCAGGTAGGCCAGGTCCGGGTCCTCCAGGCCGATCGCCTGCTCCTTCATCGTCTTCTTGGCGTCGACGATGTGCTTGGTCGCGAGCAGGTTGCCGATGCCGCGCGAGCCCGAGTGCAGCACCGTCCAGACCCGGTCACGCTCGTCGAGGCAGACCTCGACGAAGTGGTTGCCGGATCCGAGGGTGCCGAACTGCAGGGACACCTTCTTCTCCTGATGAGGAGTCAGGTCGGTGTGCGGACGGCCGAGGTCGCTCAGTGCGCGGTCCATGGACGGGTCGTCGTGGCCCTTGCCGACGCCGGCGGGGATCCGCTTCTCCACCAGCGGCATCAGGGCCTCAAGGGTGTCCGGGAGGTCGGCGGCGGTGAGCGTCGTCTCGGTCGCGACCATGCCACAGCCGATGTCGACGCCGACGGCGGCCGGGATGATGGCCCCTTCGGTGGGGATCACCGATCCGACCGTCGCGCCGATACCGATGTGCGCGTCGGGCATGAGAGCGACGTGTCCGGAGACGATTGGCAGGCGGGCGGCGCGTGCGGCCTGCATGATCGTACCCTCGTCGATCTCGCTGGCCCACGACACCAGGTTCGGTGCGGGCTGGTTCGGCATGGTGATCTCCTTCGTTGCGAGATCCAGTTTGCCCATGTCCAACGTGATATCCCATCGGTTTTCGGGCGGATGAGCCGGAAAAAGGCGAAGAAGACCTTCGCCCTGGAGGACTTCAAGGCGCAGACCCCCGGTGTCGAGTGCCACAAGGACACCGGGGGGATCGACGAGATCCCCGGCGCGTACAAGGGCGTCCAGTCGGTCATGGCCGCGCAGACCGACCTGGTCGAGGTGGTCGCGCACCTGCGGCAGCCGGTCTGCGTCAAGGGCTGAGCGATCGGTCTGCGACCAGGGCGTGCGGGGCCGTTTCGAGGGACGTGAGGACGCAGGGATCTCAGGGACCGGATCGTCCGGACAGATCTGGCGATCTCCCAAGGAATCAACCATCTCGTGATGATGTTGGAGTGGTTGAGGTCCGTTTAGGGCCGAGTGGGGGGTCGGCCATAGGCTGGCCCCCTGCTTAATAGGTGACCGACTGGGAGGTGGCGCCCCGTGTTGCAGGATTTGTTCGGTCGTGTGGCGACCGATCTGCGGGTGTCCCTCACGGACCGCTGTAACCTGCGCTGTTCCTACTGCATGCCGCCCGAGGGCCTGGAATGGCTGCCCAAACCCGAACTGCTGACCGTCGACGAGATCGTCCGGTTGGTCACCATCGGGGTGGAGCGGCTGGGCATCACCGAGGTCCGCTACACCGGGGGCGAGCCCCTGCTCCGCCGCGAACTGGTCGACATCGTGGCCCGCACCACCGCGCTC
Source organism: Streptosporangium sp. NPDC006013 (assembly GCF_040614275.1). Lineage (NCBI taxonomy): Bacteria > Bacillati > Actinomycetota > Actinomycetes > Streptosporangiales > Streptosporangiaceae > Streptosporangium > Streptosporangium sp. NPDC006013. The sequence goes on along the minus strand of NZ_JBEXUE010000561.1, from coordinate 1,731 downwards.
GGCCCCACCCCGCAGGTCTCGCTGACCACCAACGGGATCGGGCTGAGCCGGATGGCCGCCGCCCTGGCCGCCGCCGGCCTGCACCGGGTCAACGTCTCCCTCGACACCCTCGACCGCGAGACCTTCAAGAAGCTCGCCCACCGTGACCGGCTGGCCGACGTTCTTGAGGGCCTGGAGGCGGCCCACGCCTCCGGCCTGCGTCCCGTCAAGGTCAACACCGTGCTGATGCGCGGGATCAACGACCACGAGGCCGTGCCGCTGCTGCGCTACTGCCTGGAACGGGGGTACGAGCTGCGGTTCATCGAGCAGATGCCGCTGGACGCCCAGCACGGCTGGCGCCGGGAGAACATGATCACGGCCGACGAGATCCTCGTCCGGCTCCAGGCCGCCTTCGACCTGACCGACGCCGACCCGGTGGAACGCGGTAGCGCTCCTGCGGAACTGTTCCTCGTCGAGGGCGGCCCGGCCAGGGTCGGCGTCATCGGCTCGGTCACCCGCCCGTTCTGCGGTGCGTGCGATCGGGTGCGGCTCACCGCCGACGGCCAGATCCGCAACTGCCTGTTCGCCACCGACGAGTCCGACCTGAGGAGCGCGATGCGCTCGGGGGCGAGCGACGACGAGATCGTCGAGCGCTGGCGATCCGCGGTCCGGATCAAGAAGGCCGGTCACGGCATCGACGACCCGGCCTTCCTGCAGCCGTCCCGCCCGATGTCCGCCATCGGCGGATGACCGCCCGCCACGACGCCTGCGTCCTGGCGGGCGGTCTCGCGAGACGGCTCGGCGGCAGGGACAAGCCCGCCCTGCACGTCTCGGGCCGCCCGCTGGTCGAGTCGGTGGCCGCCGCCGTGCCCGGCGCCGGAAGGCTGGTCGTCGTCGGGCCGCCCCGCCCCGGGCTGCCAGGCGCGATCTTCCGCCGTGAGGATCCACCCGGAGGCGGCCCCGTTCCGGCGCTGCGGGCGGGGCTGGCCGAGGTGACCGCGCCGTGGGTGGTGCTGCTCGCCGCCGACCTTCCGTTCCTGACCGCCGAGCACGTGTCCGCGCTGCTGGACGCGGCAGGCGCAGGCGCGGGGACGGCGGCATGCGCGGAGGGGGCACGGGCGGGAGCGGTGCTCGTCGACGACGGTGGCCGCGAGCAGTGGCTCGCCGGGGTCTGGCATACGGCGAGCCTGACGCGGGCGCTCGCCCGCTACGAGGGACGGTCGCTGCACGGGCTGCTGGCCCCGCTCGACCCGGTCACGCTTCATCTCGCCGGGCGGCCGTGGTTCGATTGCGACACCATGGACGATCTACAGCGGGCGCGGGCCCAGGCGGGCGCTACCGCTGAGAAGGAGTGAGAGTTGAACGTGCTGACGGAGTGGACCGCGCTGGTCTGCCGGGAGTTGGGCATCGATCCCGCGACAGTCGATCGTGACGAGGTGCTCGACCTGACGAAGGAGGTCGCGCACGGGGTGGCCCGGCCGGCCGCGCCGCTGACGGCCTATCTGCTCGGCGTGGCGCTGGGGGCGGGCACGGCGCCGCCGGATGCGGTGGAAAGGCTGACCGCGCTGGCGCGTAACTGGGAGCAGACAACCGATACACAGGGTGAGAAATAACATCAGAGAAAAGGCGAGAACAAGTAAAAGTCATAAGAAAAGGGCGACGCCGGGTGGTTACGGGTGGCGAGTAGTACCGAGACCGGCGGCGAGGGCCTCGCGGGGGCGCCGAGCTGTTCCCAGCGGGCGCGGACGCCAT
>NZ_JBEXUE010000560.1:0-5956 GCF_040614275.1 Streptosporangium sp. NPDC006013 | reverse complement strand
ATCTTCCAAAGGTCGGGGCCCGCGCGGCCAGGCGCCCCGGCCGGGACACCACGGGAGCGGCGCCCGAACGCCGGCTACCAGGCGACCGGCAGGGACGTCAGGCCGTACACGACGCTGAAAGAGCGGAAGTGCGCCTCGGGCTCGACCACGCGCAGCTCGGGAAAGCGCCCGAGCAGTGCCGGGAAGGCGATGCGCATCTCCATCCGGGCCAGCGGTGCGCCCAGGCAGTGGTGCACGCCGTGGCCGAAGGCCAGGTGGCCGGGCGCGCCCCGGGTGATGTCCAGCGTCTCGGGGTCGGGCAGGAACCCGGCGTCGCGGTTGGCGGCGGGCAGCGCGCAGACCACCAGCTCGCCGGGCCCGATGACCTGGCCGGCGATCTCGACCTCCGTGGTGGTCACCTTGGCGGTGCCGGAGTGGACGATGCTGAGCCAGCGCAGCAGCTCCTCCACCGCCGCGTCGATGCGCTCGGGCTCCTTCCGCAGCAGCTCCAGCTGGTCGGGATGGCGGAGCAGGGCCAGCGTGCCCAGTCCGAGCATGTTGGAGGTGGTCTCGTGCCCGGCCAGCAGCAGCAGGGTGCCGATGCCGACGAGCTCGTGCACCGTCAGGTCGTCGCCGTGCTCGCGCACCAGCGTGCCGAGCAGTTCCTCCCCGGGATCGACCCGGGCGCGGGCGACCAGTTCGCCGATGTAGGCGCGCGACTCCAGCTGTGCCGTCAGACGCTCCTCGAAGGGCGCCCCCACATCGAGCATCTTGCTGCTTGTGCGCTGGAAGTCCTCCCGGTCGGCGTACGGCACCCCCAGCAACTCGCAGATCACCAGTGAGGGGATCGGCAGCGCGAACGACGACACCAGGTCGGCCGGGGACCCGGCGCGTTCCATCGCGTCCAGGTGCTCCTCGACGATGCGGATGATCCGCGGCTCCAGCCGGCGCATCCGGCGGATGGTGAACTCCGGCGTCAGCACCCGGCGCAGCCGGGTGTGCTCGGGAGGATCGAGGGCGAGCATGTTGCCCGCGCGCAGCGCCGCGACCTCCTCCTTGCTCATCTTCGTGTCGGACGGCACGAAGTCGATCCCCACGGCGTTGCTGAACCGTTCGGGGTCGCTCAGCACCGTCCGTACGTCCGCGTAGCGGGTCACCAACCAGGCGTCGACGCCGAAGGGTGTGCCGGCGCGCCCGATCCCCTCCCCGTCCCGCAGCGTTCCCAGTTCCGGATCCGGGTCGAACCCTGCTCGCCGCATGTACAGCGGAGGCGTCGGAGTCTCGCTCATGTAGCTCCCTTGCTGACCGGCCGTCCTGACTGTTCCGAAAAAACGATAACCAGCCGTCGCCTCCCCGCAAGGGATCCCGGCGGGCGCGATATCGCCCACCGCGCTGACCTGCACGTGCCTCGGAACCCCGGCGTTATGAGGGCGACACCGACGCTCCTGCCGGACCGACCGAAAAGGCCGGCGGGCAGGCTGCCACCGGCATGGCGGAGCCGGCCGCGGTGACGATGCTCGACGCACTCGTATTCGATCTAGCATGACGGTCTGGCCCCGGTACGGTGATCCGTTCGAGGGGCATCCACCTGTTCACGGCGTCCCGCGCGATGACCGCGGTCATCGCGTCGGCTCGGTGATGTGAGAGGGCGGCAGGACGATGGACACCAAGGGATGGGCGGTCAGCGTCCCCTCGGGGTATCGCGTCGGTGACTGGCGGGTCGGCAGGCCCGTCGCCACGGGGAGCTGGGCGAGCGTCTACCGGGGAACACGAGACGGGAGAGAGACGGCGCTGAAGTTCCTCCCCACCGGCACGCTCACCCGGCGGCAGTTGCGGCACCTGCGGGACATGACGGAGCGGGAGTTACGCCTGCACGACAGGCTCCGGCACCCCCGGCTGATCCGGCTGCGGGAGACGCTCGTCGTCGACGACGCCGGGAACTCCGAACTCGACGGCGCGTGCGTTCTGGTGATGGACCTGGCGGAACGGTCACTGGCCGATCTGATCGGGGAGGGGGCTCCGGTTCCCGGCGCGCCGAGGCTGATCGCCGAGATCTGCGAGGGGCTCGCGCACATGCACGCCGAGAGGTGGGTGCACGGAGACCTCAAACCCAACAACGTGCTCGTGATGGCCGACGGCTCGGTACGGCTCGCCGACTTCGGCCTGGCCACCGAGATGGACGGGACGCACGGCTACCTTCCCCCGATGGGCTCGGTGGACCACGTGCCTCCTGAGCGCTGGGGGGAGCCGCTGAGCGAGAAGGGGCACGCGGTGCGGGCCTCGGCCGACATCTGGGCGCTGGGCGTGACGGCGTGCCAGCTGCTCACCGGCCACCTTCCCTTCAGCGCCCCCACCGCTCGCGCGCGCTATGTGGCCGCCGTCGAGTACGCGGCGGGCGAGTCCCCCCTGTCGCTTCCGGTCTCGCTGCCCGAGGCCTGGCGCTCCTGGGTCAGCGACTGCCTGGACCCCAACCCGAGGTCCAGGCCCAGCGCGGTCCGCCAGCTCTACCGCGCGCGACTGCTGGCCGGCACTTTGGGGGGGTCGCCCCGGCGAACGGGCCGCCGGATGGCGAAGACCATGGCCTCGGCGGCTCTCGTGCTGGCGGGTGTCTCGGGGGCGGGGATGGTCGACTCGCGGGTGGCCGACCCGTTCGGGCGGTGGTTGCGCTCCGGCTCCGACATTCCCCGGGAGTATCGCGCGCTGATCGTCGAAGCCGGCACGATGTGCGCGGACCCAGGCCTGAGCCCGGCACTGGTCGCCGGAATGCTGAAGGCGGAGAGCAACTTCGACGCGAACCTGTTCGACGCGGCCAAGGACGAGTACGGCCTCGCGCGCTGGACGCCGTCGGTGCTCCAGTACTACCTGCCGTTCGACCGCCGGGGCACCGTCCTCACCCCGCCCCTCTCGCCCGAGGACACCATCCCCGCCGTCGGCCGCTACCTGTGCATGCGGTTGCCGCTGCTGGCCGGGGTGCCCGGAGACCCCGGGCTGCTGGGCGCGGTGGCGTTCCGCTCCTCCGACGACGTGGTCCGCCAGGAGGGCGGGATTCCCGCGCGCTTCCAGGCCCACGCCGACCTGGTACGGCGACACCGGGCCGCCTACGAGCCGTGATACACCCGTTGTCTCCGCCGCGGGGAAAGCGGCCGGCGAGCGGCGCGAACATTCAGCTGGTGACCTGCAGCGGCGGCGCCGCCCAGAAAGGGGGTGATCAGCTGTTCAGCCGCTTCAGATGCTCCTCCCGCACCAGGTCGAAGCGGAGCGCCACGGAGACCAGCGCGGCGCGCTGCCAGTCGGCCTTGCGCGAGCCCGACGGCGGCTTGACGCGCAGTTTCGTACGCGCCAGATAGTCGATGTGGAAGTTGACCGCGGCCCGGGTCAGTCCCGCGCCGCCGGGAACGTCGCGCAGCCGCTCCAGGATCTCCGGCACCATCGGGATGACCGGGGACGAGCCGTCGCGCAGCCGCGGCTCGCAGAGCGCGATCAGCACGAGGAAGTACTTCGCCGTCTCGTCCACGGGGAAGCCGGAGACGGTCGGCTCGCCGACCGCCGCGCTCTCGGGCGCGTCGGGGTCGATGAAGCTGTGCTGCGAGGCGAAGACCAGGAAGGAGCAGACGCCACCCGCCACCGGGAGCACCACGCGGGCGAACTCGAACGGCACGGGCGCAGCCACCCGCCGCGGAGCCACCTTGAGGAACTCCCCGCCGCCCTCCGGGTTCTCCACGACCAGGGTGGCGTCCCGGCTGAGGTTGGTGAGCAGCCAGTAGTCGTCCACGGCCCGGATGATCCCGGCCCGCCGGGAGATCCCCGGATGGTCCAGCGGGAAGTCGACCGGGGCGCTCTCCGATCCGCGGCCGAAGGTGACCTCGCGACCCGGAGGAAGCTCGATGACGACCGCCCCGTCGTCGGGGGCCTCGGCCTGCAAGAGGATCGTCCGCATCTGTTCCGCCCCTTAGCACCCTGGAAGCTTCCAGGTTCCCAGAACATCACCCTATGCCGAACGATGTCGCTGTCGGCGCTGAATGTCGGGGGACCGGAGCGCCGGCGAATTCCACATGAAACAGCGGCTGGTCGACGAGGGTGGCCAGCCGCTGTTCGTCGTCGCCGCCCGCCGCCCCTGACCGGCGGTCTCAGGAGGCTCGTACCCTTTTTCGAGGAAGCGGGTAACAACCGAGGGTCCCCGGCCACTTCCCGGTGTCAGAAGAACACATCCGGGACGAAGGGGGCGGGGCGGTGACGGACGACTCGCAGAGATTCACCGGCATGTACGACGAGTGCCGGCAGCGCGTCTGGGCCTACGTGGTCAGCCGCGCGGGACGGCAGGTCGCGGACGAGGTGGTGAGCGAGACGTTCGCGATCGCCTGGCGACGGCTGGAGGACGTGCCGGAGCCGGCGCTGCCATGGCTCCTCGGGGTGGCCCGCAACGTGCTGCGCGACAACATCCGGGCGGAGATCCGGCGGGACGCGCTCAGCGCCGAGTTGCGGGCCTGGACCGAGGACGACGTCGCGGAGCAGGTCACCGAACGGCTCAGCGTGCTCAGGGCGCTGACCGGGCTGTCGGAGGACGATCGGGAGATCCTGATCCTGACCGCCTGGCAGGGGCTCTCCCCCCGCGACGCGGCCCAGGTCGTCGGCTGCTCTCCGACCACCTTCCGGGTGCGGCTGCACCGCGCTCGCCGGCGGCTCAAACAGCGGATGGACACCGCCGTGAGTCCCGAGCCCCGGATGAGGAACCTCAGCGAGGAGTGGTCATGAACCCCATCGATCAGCTGCGGGCCGCACGCCCCGCGCACCTGGACGACACCCCGGTCGACCCGCGCACCAGGGCCGCCGAGCTCTCCCGCGCCATGGCGCGGCCCCGGCCGGCCCCGGCCAGGCGCAGGATCGTACGCCCGGTGTGGGGTCTCGGTCTCGCCGGAGCCGCCGCGGCCGTGACCGCGGTCGCCGTCACGATCTCCGCGACCGGCGGTACGGCGCCGCGTGCGCCCTCCGCCCAGGTGATCTCGAGCCCGGCGACCGCCACCCCGCGCATCGAGCTCTCCGGGAGATCCATCCTGCTCGCCGCCGCCCACGGGGCGGCCCGCCAGCCGGATGTGACCGGCGCCTACTGGCACACCGTGTCGGTGAGCCGGAACCTGTTCGAGGCGGCCGACGGGGACTACACCGTCGTGGACCGGCAGCGGAACGAGGTGTGGACCCCGTCGGCGACCGGCGGGGAGCAGTGGAGCCGGACGAGGTCCCTCGGCGCGGAGCCCGCGGGTCCGGACGACAGGGCGGCCTGGGAGCGGGCCGGTTCCCCGTCCGAGATCCAGGTCAGGTCCCCCAAGAGGGGCAACAGCCCGAAATCCGCAGGTTTCACCCTGTCGACCGAGCCGGGAGCGGCGCAGGACGGCCACGCCCCCCTCGTCGACGGGGACAAGGTGTTCTGGCTGGGCCGCAACGTCACCATGAAGGACCTGCGCGGCCTGCCGAAGGACCCGGACAGGCTCAAGGCGTGGCTGCTGCGCTCGTACGAGGGGCACGGCACCGAGTCGGACGCCCCGATGGCGTCGGACGCCTGGCTGTTCGCCGTCACGGTCGGGCTGATCACCGACATGCCGGTCACCCCGCAGGTGCGCGGCGCCGCCTTCCGGATGCTCGCCGACCTGGAGACCATCGAGGTCGTCCGTGACGTCGTCGACGCGGAGGGCCGTACCGGCAGCGCCGTCGCCATCGAGGAACGGGTCAGGGCGAAGGCGGACGCCAAGGCAGGTGAGGGGATCCTGCGGACCCGCCTGATCTTCGACGAGGCGACCGGGCGGGCACTGGCCAGGGACAGCGTCGTGGTACGGCCGGGCGGCCTGCAGGCCGGATTCGCGCCGGGCACCGTGTGGAACTCCGAGACCGTTCTCGAAGCCGGCTGGACCGACGAGAACCGAGTGGCTCGATCGCCTCCAGGAACGATCGAAGTTCCTCCTCGACGCCGGTAAGGCGACCCTCG
>NZ_JBEXUE010000559.1:0-6010 GCF_040614275.1 Streptosporangium sp. NPDC006013 | reverse complement strand
TGCTGCGCGGCGTCGACCGGGTCCGGGTGGGCACCGGCACGACCGGTCCGGGCGCGGCCCTGTGGGTGCAGGCCACCCGCATTCCCGTGGTCGCGGCGGACGAGCGCGCCCACGAGCTGGCGAAGGCGTACAAGGCGCTGGCCACCACGATCCTGCAGAAGCGGGGCGCCTGGCAGGTCGTCGACGCGGTCAACCAGATGGACGATCCCTCGGTCCTGGCCGACAACTCCGGCTACGCCCCCTGGCTGAGCACCTCGCGCAAGGCGGAGATCCTGGAGACCGCCGACCCGGCGGACCGGTTGGAGAAGCTGGTCGAGTGGTCGCGCGAGCACCTGGCCGAGATCGACGTGGCCGAGACGATCCGCAAGGACGTCCAGGAGGGCATGGAGAAGCAGCAGCGCGAGTTCCTGCTCCGCCAGCAGCTCGCGGCGGTCCGCAAGGAGCTCGCCGAGCTGAACGGCGACACCTCCGCCTCCGAGGAGGAGGACTACCGCTCCCGCGTCGAGGCCGCCGACCTGCCGGAAAAGGTGCGCCAGGCCGCGCTCAAGGAGGTCGACAAGCTGGAGCGGACCTCCGACCAGTCTCCCGAGACCGGCTGGATCCGCACCTGGCTCGACACCGTCCTCGACATCCCGTGGAACGAGCGGACCGAGGACTCGTACGACATCGCCGCGGCCCGCACCGTCCTCGACGCCGACCACACCGGTCTCGACGACGTCAAGGACCGCATCATCGAATACCTCGCCGTCCGCGGGCGCAGGGCGGAGAAGGGGCTCGGCGTGGTCGGCGGCCGTCGCAGCGGCGCCGTGCTCGCGCTGGCCGGCCCTCCCGGGGTCGGCAAGACCTCCCTCGGTGAGTCCGTCGCCCGCGCGATGGGCCGCAAGTTCGTCCGCGTCGCCCTCGGCGGTGTCCGGGACGAGGCCGAGATCCGCGGTCACCGGCGCACCTACGTCGGCGCCCAGTCGGGCCGGATCGTCAGGGCCATCCGCGAGGCCGGCTCGATGAACCCGGTCGTGCTGCTCGACGAGGTCGACAAGGTCGGCTCCGACTACCGGGGCGACCCGACGGCGGCGCTGCTCGAGGTGCTCGACCCCGCGCAGAACCACACCTTCCGCGACCACTACCTGGAGGTGGAGCTCGACCTCAGCGACGTGCTCTTCCTGGCGACCGCCAACGTGCTCGAGGCCATCCCCGGCCCGCTGCTGGACCGCATGGAGATCGTGACGCTCGACGGCTACACCGAGGACGAGAAGGTCGCCATCGCCCGGGACCACCTGCTCCCGCGCCAGCTCGACAAGGCCGGCCTCACCGCCGAGGACGTCACGGTCGACGAGGACGCGCTGCGCAGGCTCGCGAGTGAGTACACCAGGGAGGCCGGGGTCCGGTCCCTGGAGCGCTCGATCGCCAGGATCCTGCGCAAGGTGACGGCCAACGTCGCGCTCGGCGAGGGCGAGCTGCCCGTGACGGTGGGGGACCTGGTCCCCTATCTGGGCCGCCCGCGCAACGTGCCGGAGTCCTCGCTTCCCGAGTCCAGCCAGCGCACGGCGGTGCCCGGCGTGGCGACCGGCCTGGCGGTCACCGGGGCGGGCGGTGACGTGCTCTACGTGGAGGCGTCCCTGGCCGACCCCGAGACCGGCGACACCGGCCTGACCCTGACCGGCCAGCTCGGCGACGTGATGAAGGAGTCGGCCAGGATCGCGCTCTCCTACCTGCGCTCGCGGGGTGCGGAGCTGGAGCTGCCCGTCGGTTCCCTCAAGGACCGCTCGGTGCACGTCCACTTCCCGGCCGGAGCCGTTCCCAAGGACGGCCCGTCCGCGGGCGTCACCCTGATCACGGCCCTGGCCTCGCTGCTGTCGGGCCGTCAGGTTCGCGCCGACGTGGCCATGACCGGCGAGGTCTCCCTCACCGGCCGGGTGCTCCCGATCGGCGGGGTCAAGCAGAAGCTGCTGGCCGCCCACCGGGCGGGCATCACGACGGTGCTGATCCCGGCGCGCAACGAGCCCGACCTGGACGACGTCCCGCAGGCCGTCCGCGACGAGCTCACCGTCCACGCGGTGAGCGACGTGCGCGAGGTCCTGGACATCGCGCTCACCCCGGCCAAGGTGGCCGAACACGCCGTCGCCTGAGCGGCGACCCCCGCGACGGCCCGCCCTCTCACCCGAGGGGGTGGGCCGTCCGGCTGCCCGGTGGATGCCGGATCGCCAAGCTTCGGCAATCCACGTGTCACGGGATGGAACAGGCCCTCCGGATATAAATGGACGAATCATAAAGTTGATTGACCGAATGATTCGGTCATGGTGACATGGGATCCATGCTGTACGGAACGCCTTCCCTGGAGGCCGTCGACGAAGCGGTCCTCGGCGAGATCGAGGAGATGCGCCGCGACCTGAAATACCGCCTCGCGGAGACCCATCGCTGGGACGGTCAGCTCCGGCGCCAGCTGCAGGCGCGGGCCATCCAGGGGTCCAACTCGATCGAGGGCTACCGGGCCAGCGTCGAGGACATCGAGTCGATCATGGCCGGTGAGGAGCCCCTGGAGACCTCCAGGGCGGTCGCCAGGGAGATCTCCGGCTACCAGCAGGCGCTCACCTACATCCAGATGCTCTCCCGCGCCCCGGTGTTCGCGTTCGACGCGGGCCTGCTCCACGCGCTCAACTTCATGATGATCGGTCATCACCATGGCAAGACCCCGGGCACGGTGCGGCCCGGTGGCATCTACGTCCGCAACTCCACCACCGGAGAGGTCGTCTACGAGGGCCCGGACGCCGAGCGGGTGCCGGAGCTGCTGGCCGAGCTGGTCGCCTGGCTCAACGAGGGCGACCTGAAGGCGCCGAGCTACGTGCGGGCGGCGATGGCCCACTTCAACCTGGTGAGCATCCACCCTTGGCGGGACGGGAACGGCCGCATGTCGCGGGCGATCCAGACGCTGGTGCTCGGCAGGGACCGGATCACCACCCCGGAGTTCTCCTCCATCGAGGAGTGGCTGGGAACTGCGGAGAACACCGTCGACTACTACCGGACGTTGGCCGCGGGCGGAAGGCGAACCTGGAACCCGCACAGGGACACGTTGCACTGGGTGCGCTTCTGCCTGCGCGCCCACCACCTCCAGGCCCAGCAGGTCCGGCGCAGGCTTTCCGAGGCGGGGGAGGTGTGGATGCTCCTGGAGGAGCAGGTCGACGCCGACGGGCTCAACACCCGCACCGTCTCGGCGCTCTACGAGGTGTTCGTCAACCGGCGGCTGCGCCGGAGCAGGTACCAGCTGGACGAGTCGCTCAGCCAGGGGCAGGCGGCCAGGGACCTGCGCGACCTGGCGGCCAAGGGCTGGCTTGCCCCGTACGGGGAGACCAAGGGGCGCTTCTACGCGCCGGGGGCGAGAATGCGGGCGATCAAGGACGACTTCGAGCGGAGGATCGTCCCGCTGCGGGATCCGTACCGGCACGACTAGCGCTTCGTTCCTTGAAGTAGGCAGGTAAAACGACGTCGGCGGCGGCGAGGCTCGGCAACAGGGGGCGAGCCCCCGTCACCTGCCCCACTTCGGTTGGCCATGTCCAACTGGATCAACAGGCTTCAGGTGGATCATCCTGACGAGATGTACATCGGGTGGTCACTCAGCGGGTCTTCGGCCCAAAAATCATTGGTGTCGAGAAGGTGTGTCTGCAGGTTATGGATAGGGGAAGTCGACCTGGCCCAGCGTCTCCAGTTCCCTCACCGCGCCACCTCCACCAGCTGCTCGGCCGCCTCCCGCATCCTGCTACAGCCGCGCCGATCCCGGCCCTGTCGTGTCCAGCCCTGCTGGTCCCGGTCATGTCGCCGGCCCCAGCTGAACACCGAGGTACGGCCCCGCTGCGCGGTGGCGACCCTCGACCGCCCTGGCGATACGGGTCCTCCGTTTCTGCGGAGGGCGTACGGCCCGGCTGAGGCTTGACTGGAGCCGATCTTCGAGGACCGTTCCGAGGTAACCCGTGTGGCCAGGCACCCCGGCGGAGAGGCGCCGGTCGATCCCGGCGTGCGAACGAGGGGAGGAGCAGGCCGCCGGATGACTCCGGGCACGGGTATTCGTAAAGGCCGATCGATTTAACATAACATGTCGGGAATGACGGTAAACAAGGGCTGTGTTGGGCCAGGAGCGGACCGAGGCCAGAGGCCATGATCTGCCCGGTGGACCACCTCCTCCCGCACCGTCCGGGCCACCTGCCCTCCTTCCGGGATGCCCGTCGGCTCCCTCCCCGGAAGCCTGCCGAGATCCGTTCCATGTTGAGGTACAGCAGTGATTGACGTGTCGGACCTGCGAAAGGTCTATCAGGATCGGGGGCGCGAGGTGGTCGCCGTCGACGGCGTGGACCTCCACGTCCGCGAGGGTGAGATATACGGCGTGCTCGGGCAGAGCGGCGCCGGCAAGAGCACCCTGCTGCGCTGCGTGAACCTCCTGGAGCGGCCCACCTCCGGCACCGTCTCGGTGGCGGGTCAGGAGCTGACCGGCCTGGCCGAGCGGGACCTGCGCAAGGCGAGGCAGCGGATCGGGATGATCCACCAGCATTTCGCGCTGCTCTCCTCCCGCACCGTCGCGGGCAACGTCGCCTTCCCGCTTGAGGTCATGGGGGTGGCCAAGGCCGAGCGCGCCAGGCGGACCGCCGAGTTGCTGGAGCTGGTCGGGCTGGCCGACAAGGCCGGGGCGTACCCCGCGCAGCTGTCGGGAGGGCAGAAGCAGCGGGTCGGCATCGCCCGCGCGCTGGCCGGCAGCCCTCCGGTCCTGCTGTCGGACGAGGCCACCTCGGCACTCGACCCCGGCACCACGCAGTCGATCCTGGCCCTGCTCAAGAGCCTCAACCGCGAACTCGGCCTGACCATCCTGCTGATCACCCACGAGATGCACGTGGTCAAGTCGATCTGCGACTCGGTCGCGGTCATGCGCGACGGCCTGGTCGAGGAGTCCGGGACCATCCCCGAGCTGATCTCCAGGCCCGGCTCCCGGCTCGCCGCGGAGCTGTTCCCCCTCCCGGAGCCGGAGCCGGGCAATGTCACGATCACCTTCACCGGCCAGGCCGGTGAGCCGGTGGTGTCGCAGGTGGTCCGCAAGTTCGATGTGGACGTCAACATTCTCGGCGGGGCCCTGGAGGAGGTGGCGGGCGTCTCGACGGGGCGGCTGCGCCTGCTCGTCACCGGTGACGAGCGCGCCGCCGCGCTCAGCTACCTGGCCGAACGCGGCCTGCTGGTCGAGGAGGCCCGATGACCTGGGACGAGATGTTCCCGATGCTGCTGGAGTCGACGGGCCAGACCGTCGAGATGGTGCTGTGGTCGACACTGTTCACGGTGCTGCTCGGGCTCCCGCTCGGGGTGGCGCTGGTCGCCACCGACAGGGGCGGGCTGTTCCCCTCCGCGGTGCTCAACCGGGTGCTGGGGCTGGTCGTCAACCTGGGCCGCTCGCTGCCCTTCATCATCCTGATGATCGCGGTGATCCCGTTCACCAGGCTGATCGTCGGCACCACCATCGGCACCATCGCCGCGGTGGTCCCGCTGACGCTCGGCGCGGCGCCGTTCTTCGCCCGGCTGGTGGAGACCGCGCTGCGCGAGGTCGGCAGGGACAAGGTGCAGGCGGCCCAGGCCATGGGAGCCGGCCGCGCGACCATCGTCGGCAAGGTGCTGCTGCCCGAGGCGATGCCCGGCCTGATCGCGGGGCTCACGGTGACCGTGGTCGCGCTGATCTCGTACTCGGCGATGGCCGGGGCGATCGGCGGGGGCGGGCTCGGAGACCTGGCCATCCGCTACGGCTACCAGCGCTTCGAGACCACCCTCATGATCGTCACCGTTGTCGTGCTGGTCGCCGTCGTGCAGCTCGTGCAGAGCCTGGGCGACACCGTCGCCCGCCGTCTCGCGCGCGACTGACCGGCCGAGCCGATGACCTTCTGCCGCCGCGCGGCCACGCCGGTCCAGCATCGGCACCGTCCTGCGAAGCACGGAAAACGAAAAGGGGGTACGGCTCATGCGAGCCGTACCCCCTCCGTGATGGCTG
>NZ_JBEXUE010000558.1:0-6038 GCF_040614275.1 Streptosporangium sp. NPDC006013 | reverse complement strand
TCCTGGCCCGCCTGCGGGCAGGAGAGTCGCGGTTCCCCGGCATCGTGGGCTTCGACTCGGCTACGAGTGCGTGCCGATCGCTCCGGGCATGCTGCCGGACCGGGTAGCGGCGGTCAAGAAGCAACTCGAAGCTGCATCATGACCGGACCACGGACCGCATCGGAGCCACTCGTCTAGGGAGCATCGGCGCCCGCCGGCACGACCGTGCTCACCATGCTGCGGAGCCCGTCGCGCCAACTGATGCTGGGAATGGGGCCTCCGACGAGCTCACGGAGCTTGCCGACGTCGGGGCACATTCCTTTGGACAAGGACGAGGACCAACAGCCTGCTGACCCAGCGAACGGACCAGCGCTCGTCAGCCGCGCCCCAGGCGTGAGCGTCCCTGTCGTATTCATCGTTGAATCTCCAAGAAGTGCGGAAAGGGGGGTGGAGAAGCTCAGCCAGAGGCGACCGCCCGGCCCGCGCGCCTGCCGAAGAAGGTCGAGTCGCCGAGTGAGGTGCCGCTGCAGTACCCCCAGGCGGGGATGCCGCTGGTGGTACGTCCTGCGGCGTACAGGCCGGGGACCGGGTCGCCGTCGAGCGAGAGGACCTCGCCGTGAACCGACGTGTACAGGCCGCCGGTGGTGAAGATCGAGAACATCGCGTTCCGGAGGTCGAGCACCCCGTACGGCGGCTTGAGCGGCCTGAGCCACCGGGCCGACTTGTGGCAGACCGGATCCTCGCCCTTCTCGGCGGCTGCGTTGTACAGCCCGACCGTGGCGGTCAGCGCCCCTGGCGCCAGCCCCATTTCGGTCTCCAACTCGGCGAGGTCGTCCGAGACCCAGGTCGGCTCGACCACGTACCCGGACGCCTGCTGCGTCTCCTCATTGGCTGTGTCGTCGTAGAGCAGGAATATCTGCCGGTCCTGACGGAACAGCGAGGCCTGCCCGACCCGACCCGGGTAGCCGTCCTCGTTGATGAACCGGTTCCCATGCCGGTCGAGCAGCAGCGACCGGCAGAGCAGCGCCGGGTCGGCGGGGAAGGCCGTCTGACCGGCCTCCATGTGCCGGACCGCCGCGCCGACCGCCTGGCCCATCCGGATGGCGGAACCGTCGTCGCCGTCGGTGCCGGTGAGGTGGTTGCCGAGCAGCCTCGGGGAGTGCTGGGCGAGCATCGCCTCGTTCGCTCCGAACCCGCCCGCCGAGAGCACCAGCCCGCGCCGTGCCTTCACGAACGACCGCTCGCCGAACGTCACCACCTCCGCCCCGACCACCCGGTCCCCGTCGACGACCAGGCGCCCTACCCGGGTGTTGTAGTGCGTGTGCACACCCGCGTCCGCCGCGGTGTCCGCGAGGTGCTTCATCAGCACCCAGCCGGCTGACCGCTCCCCCGGCTTCTTGTTGGTCATGGCCGGAACGTGGCCCCGTGGGGCGGGTGCCGCGATGTCCGCGAACGGGTAGGCGTTCTCTCCGCCGGTGAACATCAGCCCGTATCCGCTCGGCGCCTCCCACGATGGCTCGGTCCACAACCTCGGCTCGAACGGCACGCCGCACCGCACCAGCCAATCGAAATGCTCAAGGCTGTTCTCGCAGTACACGGCCAGCTTGGCCTCATCCGGGTCCGGGCCGGTGGCCGCTCTGAGAAAAGCGAACATCGCCTCTACGGTGTCCTCGACGCCGCAGGCCCGCTGAATCGGCGTCCCGCCACCCAGGTAGATGGACCCACCCGCCATCGCGGTGGCGCCACCCCAGCCACCGGCCGCATCGACCGCGTGGACATCGGCGCCGCCGGCCGCCGCCTCGATCGAGGCACTCGCACCGGCCGCCCCGAAACCGACAACAAGGACATCCGTCTCGAAAGCCCAGTCTCCGACCTCGGATGCCTGGAGGGGAGCCACCGAACTCACACCACCACCGCCTCGGCGGCAGGGAGCACAAGATCCATGATCAGCAAGCTCGACACTCCTTCTGGATGAGGTTGCGTTGTGCGAGGAACAGTACAAAGCAGTGGCGGTGGCACAGATGCGGATCCCGGTGAGTGGGAGGCGGGAATCGGGACCACCGCGGTCGTCCAGCCTGTCCCCCACAGCGGAAGGCCGAGCACACCGGAACCGGGGCGGCCGTTGATGTCGATGGCTCGGCCTCCGGACCGATCGTGCCGGGCGAGAGGTCAGCAGAGCTCACGGGCCACCGTCCAGCCGACGTCCTTGGTCCGTGCCGGAAGCGCTCCTGCGACGCCGACGCCGCGTCAGGTGTCGGCGAGCCCCTCATGAGCTCTCCCGGTGAGTGGGAGGAGCGGTGGCCGCTTTCTCAGCGGAGTACCTAGCATCACGCTCCAGCGGCGACCGAGCGTCGCATCCGTGGGCGTCCCCGCGGGGTTCCTCATCGAAGAGAAGGCGGAAATCACCGATGACGACAGTCGAGATCGCACCGAAGGTGAGCCGTGGCGCCTACGAGTTGACCTATCGCGAGGCCGGCGCGGGACCCGTGGTGGTCATGCTGCACGGTTCGGGCCCCGGTGTCTCCGGCATGTCGAACTTCGCCGCCAATCTGGCACCTCTGGCCGAGACGTTTCGGACGATCGTCATTGACATGCCCGGTTTCGGTGACAGCCCCGAAGTGCCCTATACCCGCCCGTATCCGGAGCACGCGGCCGACGCCGTCGTCTCCCTGCTCGACGACCTGGGCATCGCCAGGGCCCACCTGGTCGGCAACTCGATGGGGGGCTTCGTCGCACTGGAGACCGCGTTCGCCTACCCCGACCGGGTCGATCGGATGCTCATGATGGGCCCCGGCGGGATCGCGGCCGAGATCTTCGCCCCGCCGATGTCGGAAGGGGCTCGACGGCTGTTCGATTTCGTCGCCTCTCCCTCCCCTGCCGCCATGCGGGCGTGGGTGGACACCATGGTCTCCGACCCGGCCGGCGTGTCCGACGAGTTGATCCGGGAACGCACCGACCGCGCACTCGCGCCCGGCGCGATCGACCGGATGCGCAACATCTTCGGCAGCCTCACCATCCCGTCCGTCCACGGTCCGATGTGGACGCGAACCGGGCAGATCCACCACCGCACGCTTGTCACCTGGGGTCGTGACGATCGGATGCTGCCGCTGGAGGGAGCCTTCTTCGCCACCCGGCGCATGCCCAACGCCGACCTGCACATCTTCTCCAACTGTGGCCACTGGGCCCAGGTGGAGCGCAAGGCGGCGTTCGAGGCGCTGGTCCGCGACTTCTTCACCGCAGCCTGATCCGACCACACCCCGCACCACACGCAGAAGCAGGGACTCACCATGTACCCAACGCATCCCGTCCTGGACGCCATCGCCGACTTCTCCGACGAGCTGCGCCGCCTCGAAACCGAGTCGTCCGAGCTGCGCAGGCTCTCGCCCGGGGTGGTGAAGAAGTTCCGCGAGATCGGCGTCATGCGGATCATCCAGCCTGCCCGCCACGGCGGCTACGAGGCCGACCCCCGTGTGTTCAACGAGGCGATGTACGCGATCTCGCGTGCCTCCGGTTCGGCCGGCTGGGTCACCGGCGTCGTCGGAGTGCACTCCTGGCACATCGGCCTGTTTCCCGACAAGGCGCAGAAGGAGGTGTTCGGCGCGGACCCGGACACCTGGATCAGCTCCTCCTACGGCCCGGCCGGCACGGCGAAACAGGTGCCGGGCGGGCACGTGCTGACCGGCCGCTGGAGCTTCTCGTCGGGCAGCGACTACTGCGACTGGGTCTTCGTCGGCGGCCTCGTCACCGATGGCGCGGGCGGCCCGCCCGAGTACCGGCATTTCCTCCTGCCGCGCTCCGACTACGAGATCGTCGATGTCTGGCACGCGTCCGGGCTCGTCGGCACCGGCAGCAACGACATCGTCGTGACCGAGCAGTTCGTGCCGGAGCACCGCTCGCTCAACGTGTCGGACACCCTTGAGCGCAACGTCCCGGGCAAGGAGGTCAACACGGGCGCGCTGTTCAACCTGCCGTGGTTCGGAGTACTGCTGAACTCGGTAGTGGTACCACTGATCGGCATCGCCTCATCCGCGCTGGACGAGGCGTTGCGGGTGCACCGCGACAAGTTCGCGGCCAACCCGAGAATGATGCCCGGTGATCTCACGCTGACGCGGTTCGCGGAAGCCTCCGGCGAGATCGACCTCGCTCGGGACATGCTGCTGCGCAACCTCGGTGACCTCTACCAGACCGCTCTCCGGGGCGAGGACCCGACACCCGCACAGCGCATGCGCGGCAAGCGCGACCACATGATCGCGGTCGGAATGGCCGTCGCGGCCGCCGACAAGGCCTACCAGAGCGGCGGGCCGCGGTCGATCAAGACCACCAGCCTGATTCAGCAGCTCTGGCGCGACGTGCACGCCGGTGAGCACCACGCCATGAACCTGCCCGACGGGACATATCCCGTCTACGGCCGCTACCTGGTCGAAGGCGACGCGCTGCTGCCGAGCATTCCCGGTGCCTACTGATCCGAGCACGTCCTACCCGAAAGGGATCCCACCACAATGCCCATCCATTCACTCGGCTACCTCCGCATCAACGTCACCGACGTCCAGAAATGGCGCACGTTCGCAGGTGAGTTCCTGGCCCTCCAGGAGGTCTCCGGCCCGACCGAGGGCGCACTTCACTACCGCATCGACGATTTCCAGCACCGGCTCGCCCTGATCCCCGCCGAGAGTCCGGGCCTGCAGGCCGCCGGTTTCCAGGTCACCCACGCCCGGGACCTTGAGGCCGCGATCCAGAAGCTGGAGACGGCCGGCGTCACCGTCACCCGCGGCGGCAAGGAGGACTGCGAGGCCCGCCGGGTGAGCGGCTTCGCCGCCTTCACCGACCCGAGCGGCAACCCGATCGAGCTCTTCCACGGACCGAAGTTCGATCACTCCGAGGTGCGGACCCCCGGCGTGTCGAGGTTCGTGACCGGTGACCTGGGGATGGGGCACATCATCCTCAACGTCACCGACGTCGAGGCCGCCTACGCCTTCTACGTGGACCTGCTGGGCTTCACCGAGCGCAACACCACCGAGACACCCGCCGGCATGCTGTACTTCCTGGGGTGCAACGCCCGCCAGCACACGCTCGGGCTCGCGCCCTCATCCGGTCCCGGCCTGCTCCACTTCATGTTCGAAGGCGACAGCCTCGACGACGTGGGCCGGGCGCTCGACCGCGCGTACACCCTCGGGGTCCCGATGATGCAGTCGTTGGGTCGGCACACGAACGATCACATGGTGTCGTTCTACGTCTGGTCCCCTGACCTGCACGCCGTCGAGTTCGGCTATGACGGTGACCGGGTCGATATCGACGCCCCCAGCTACGACATCACGGAAGGCGCGTTCTGGGGGCACCGCTTCACTCCACCGCCCGCGCCTTCGGCCTGATCGGGTCGACCGGCGGCGGCCGAACCCCCGGTCGCCGCCGGCGCCTGCTTCCCACTCCCCCGACGCACCTATCTCGCACCGCTGGGCGCGAGTGTGTCGAGCACACACCCGCTCGTCGCGGTACGCCGTAAGTGCGCCCTCGGCGACGTCTTCGGTCGGCGGGCTGATCGTGGACAAGGAGTTCGGCGAGACGCGCCGCGAGGACGGCACCACGATCCGCGGCCTGTACGCCGCCGACCGCGATGCCGTCGGAATCTGCTCGCTCTGCTACGTCGGCGGGCTTTCTCTCGCCGACTGCGTCCTCATCGCCGCGACGGCAGCCGACCGTCTGGATCCATGACGCTTTCGAAGCGGTTCGGATCCCTGCCTGGGGCGCGCCCGCCGGACGGACGCGTGGTCAGCTCCAGTCCCACTTGTGACCCCAGTAGCTGTCGGCGGTGATCTCCTCGGCGGTGTAGGAGGTCTCGTCGACGAGCATCCCCTCGCAGCCGACCTCGAGGTCCCAGCGGCCGGGGGTGCGCACGTAGAAGGAGACCATCTTGTCGTTGGTGTGCCGGCCCAGCGTCGAGGAGATGTGGTAGCCGCCCGCCGTGACGCGGTCACGAGGTTCCGCAGCTCCAACATGGTGCGGCCGCTCCGCTCCGGCTGTGCCACCTCCGAGGTCACAGTGGCCGGATTCACCTCGGCGCT
>NZ_JBEXUE010000557.1:0-6040 GCF_040614275.1 Streptosporangium sp. NPDC006013 | reverse complement strand
GTGCCCGCGTCAATGATGATCGCCCCGTCCTGCGGCAACTCGGCCAGCGCCGCCTTGGCGATACGCTCCTTCTCCGCCGTCATCACCTCATCGCGCGTCGCGAGGGCCGGCTCGAAACCGAGGCGCTCGACCGGGATCGCCCCGCCGTGCACGCGCCGCAGCACACCCGAACGCTCCAACGCTGTCAGGTCCCGGCGGATCGTTTCAGTCGTGACGCCGAACCGTTCCGCCAGGGTCACCACGTCGACCCGCCCGGCGGCCCGGGCCTCACACAGGATCTCCTGCTGCCGTTCCTCGGCGTACATCCTGTTGGTTCACCGCCGTTTCAATGTTGTTTTATATGTCTTTATACCCGAGTATGTTGCATGTCAAGGGTCAATGAGAACCGCTCTGTCGTGAGTTTCATGAACCTGTGACCTCCACACACCGGCTCATGATCATGCTGGGCGTCTGTCGAAGAACTGCTCGCCCTCGCGTTCCCGCGCTTCGTCCGTGAAGTTCGTCCGTGTCACAGGTGAGACGGTGCGCATCCGGGCGCGGGGTCGCGAACCGTCAGCGGTATGCCCACGGTCGAGGTGCACCGCACAGAACCGGCCGAACCGGAAGACCCACCACGTTTTCCCGGCTCATCGCCGCGCCACCACGAATTGCCTGCCGATCATCGCCACCCTCCAGAGAACGTCGTTGACGGTGGGAGCCGACAACCTCTGACGCATTCACCTCCTGCCGCTTCGGTGATATCTGCTGGTCGGAGCCACACCACGTCAACGCGTCGTAAGTACTTCCGCGATTGCCGTCTTGATCCCGTAGCGATCGCGCTCATGCTCCCCGCTCGGCTCTAGCGTCGCTGGTGTACGAGTTCTCACCAGGAGGAAGCATGTTGTACGTCCCGGTCCGTCAAGGCGCGTTCAGCACGTCGCTGCGCCTGTTCAGGACTGCTGCGGGGAAGCGGACGGCGGTCGCCTTCACCTCACCGATGCGCCTGGCCAAGGTGCTCGGCTCCGATCAGCACTGGGTACGGCTCAGCGAGCCCGCGCTCAGGAGCATGCTCAAGGAACTGGACACCATCGGCATCGTGATCGACCCCGCAGGGACGATGGCCCGGCACTCCGCCAAGACCGCATGATGCGCGTCATCGAGGCGATCGCACGGGGAGCGAGGACCAGCGGTTCGGCCTGTCGATCGCGACGCGCGGCGGGCGGTGCCGCGGCCCGGGTGCCGGCGCGGGGCTCGCCGGAGCTCGCCGGCCTGACGCGCGGGGAAGTCGGCCTCTGATCGAATGCGAGAAGCGCGGGCAGTCATTCGGCTGCCCGCGTTTCGTCGTTGCCGGTCAGGGATCCCGGAGCGCTGTGAGCGGTTCCAAACCGGTGAGCGGCCTGAAGCCGTTCAGGCCTTGAAGCGATACCCCATACCGGGCTCGGTGATCAGGTGGGCTGGATGCCCGGCGTCGCGTTCGAGTTTGCGCCGCAGCTGGGCCATGTACTGCCGTAGATAGTGGGTCTCCTTGACGTACTTGACCCCCCATACCTCGGTCAGCAGCTGCCGCTGGCTGACGAGCTTGCCCGGGTTGTGTAGCAGGATCTCCAGGATGTGCCATTCGGTCGGCGTCAGCCGTGCCCCGCCGGAGATCGTCTTGTTGGTCAGGTCCACCACGTGGTCGCCGATCGTGATGCTGGCCAGCTCCGCCTCCTGCGCGGACGTGCGGCGCGACACCGCGCGGATCCTGGCCAGCAGCTCGTCGATGCCGAACGGCTTGGTGACGTAGTCGTCGGCACCGGCGTCGAGGGCGTCGACCTTGTCCTGGTTGCCCGCCCTGCCGGACAGCACGATGATCGGCATCGAGGTCCAGCCGCGCAGCCCGTGAATGACGTCGACGCCGTCGAGGTCGGGCAGCCCGAGGTCGAGCACCACCAGGTCGGGATGCCAGTCGGCCGCCTGGCGCAGGGCCGCGCCCCCGTCGGTGGCCACCGCCACCTCGTAGTGGCGGGCGATCAGGTTGATGCGAAGCGCCCGCAGGATCTGCGGTTCGTCGTCGACGACGAGAATGCGTGTCATGCGATCACGGCTCTGGATGAGATGGGCAGCGTCAAGATCATGGTGAGACCTCCCCCTGGTGTCTCTTCCGGCACGAGAGAGCCGCCCATCGCCTCGGTGAGCCCCCTGGAGAGCGCGAGACCGAGGCCGACCCCCGATTGGTTGTCACGATCGCCGAGCCGCTGGAACGGCTTGAAGACCTGGTCATGTGCTTCCGGCGGAATCCCCGGACCGCGGTCGATCACCCGGATCTCCACGTGGTCGCCGTACCAGCTGCCGGTGACCAGCACCCGCTCGCCTGGCGGGCTGTAGCGGACGGCATTGGACATCAGGTTCACCAACACCCCCTCCAGCAGGGCGGGGTCGGCGACCACCTCAGGCAGCTCGACGGAGATGTCCCCCCTGACGCGATCCCGGAGCGGGCCCAGGTCGTCCATCGCCCTGGGCACGACCTCCTCCAGGGCGACCGGCTGGAGGGCGAGCCCGAGCACGCCCGCCTGCAGCCTGCTCATGTCGAGCAGGTTGTCCACCAGGCGATTCAGCTTGACCAGCGACTCGTCCGCCGTGGCGAGCAGCTCCTCCCGGTCCTCCGCGGACCAGTCGATCTCGGTGTTGCGCAGGCTCTCCACGGCGGCTCTGGCCGAGGCCAGCGGGGTGCGCAGGTCGTGGCTGACGGCGGCGAGCAGCGCGGTGCGCATCTTGTCGGCCTCGGCCAGCGGCCTGGCCCGCTCGGCTTCCTCCTCCAGCCGCTGCTGACGCAGCGCGACGGCGGTCTCCGCGGCGAACGCCTCGAGCACCCTGCGGTCGGAGGCGTCGAGCAGTCCCCCGCGCACCGCGAGCACCAGGTTCTCGTCGATCGCCACATCGGTGTCGGCGATTCCGGGGCTGGTGCACGGCTCGCCCCCGGAGGTGGCCACGATCCGCCACGCCTCCGGCTCCGACTGATCGTCGGGGGTCGGCGGTCCCGTCCGCTCCAGAAGCGTGGCGGACACGAGCCCGAACGTCTCCTTGACCCGGGCGAGCAGCGACGGCAGGGCGGCCTCACCACGCAGGACGTGGCCGGCGAGCGTCGACAGGACCTCGGCGTCCGCAGTGGCCCTGGCCGCCTCTCTGGTACGGCGGGCCGCCACGTCGACCACCAGGCTCACCATGATCGCGACCAGCACATAGACGACGAGCGCGAGCAGGTTCTCCGGGTCGTAGACCGTGAACTGGTCGACCGGCGGCGTGAAGTAGTAGTTCAGCAGCAGGAATCCACCGATGGCCGCCGTCACCGCCGGCCACATGCCGCCCACCAGGGAGACGCCGACGACCATCAGCAGGAAGAGCAGGATCTCGCTCGGCAGCGCCGAATCGTCCCTGAACGGGAGCAGAACCGCGGTCAGCGCGGGCATGCCGAGCACCGCCATCGCCCAGCCGATGACCCTGCGCTTGCGGGTCAGCGCGGCTCGCGAGCTCGCGTGGCGGCGGCCCTTCTTGACCTGCGCGTGGGTGATCATGTGGACGTCGATCGAACCCGACAACGCGGTCGTCTCCACCCCGACGCCACGGGACAGGATCTGGGCGAACCTGCCCCGCCTGGACGCGCCGAGCACGAGCTGGGTGGCGTTCACCCCACCGGCGAAGTCGAGCAGCGCGCGCGGGATGTCGTCGCCGACCACCTGGTGGTAGGTGCCGCCCATGTCCTCCACGAGGGTGCGCTGGCGGGCCAGGCTGGCCGGATCGCCGCCGGTCAGGCCGTCCGCCCTGGTGACGTGGACGGCCAGCAGGTCGGCGCCCATACTGCGCACCGCAATGCGGGCTGCGCGCCGTACCAGGGTGTCGCCTTCCGGGCCGCCGGTGAGCGCGACCACCACCCGCTCGCGTGCCTCCCAGGTTTTGGCGATGCCGTGCTCGGCCCGGTAGCGGTCGAGCTGGTCGTCGACTTTTCCCGCGACCCAGAGCAGGGCGAGTTCGCGCAGCGCGGTCAGGTTGCCGATCCTGAAGTAGTTGGACAGCGCGGCGTCCACCTTCTCCGGTGCGTAGATGTTGCCGTGCGCCATCCGCCTGCGCAGCGCCTCGGGCGACATGTCGACCAGCTCGACCTGGTCGGCCCGCCGTACCACCTCATCCGGTATGGTCTCCCGCTGCGGAATGCCGGTGATCTGCTGGACGACGTCGTTGACCGACTCCAGGTGCTGGATGTTGACGGTGGAGACGACGTCGATGCCGGCGTCGAGGATCTCCTCGATCTCCTGCCAGCGCTTGGTATTGCGCGAGCCTGGGATGTTGGTGTGCGCCAGCTCGTCGATCAGCGCCACCTTCGGCGCCCGCTCGATGACGGCATCGACGTCCAGCTCGGTGAAGTGGC
Source organism: Streptosporangium sp. NPDC006013 (assembly GCF_040614275.1). NCBI lineage: Bacteria > Bacillati > Actinomycetota > Actinomycetes > Streptosporangiales > Streptosporangiaceae > Streptosporangium > Streptosporangium sp. NPDC006013. Next base: position 1,656 of record NZ_JBEXUE010000557.1, on the reverse strand, counting down.
TCCCCCGGTAGGCCAGCGTCCTGCGCGGGAGGACCTCCAGGCCGTCAAGCAGCTCGGCGGTGTGGGGGCGGTCGTGGGTCTCGACGAAACCCACGACCACGTCCCTGCCACGCTCCAGCGCCCTGCGTCCCTCGTTGAGCATCGCGAAGGTCTTACCGACTCCGGGAGCCGCCCCGAGGTAGACCCGTAGCCGCCCGCGTGGCACCGCGATCACTACTCCTTGTCGAGGGCCAGGTTGAGTTCGAGCACGTTGACCGCGGGCTCGCCCATGAAACCGAGGGCGCGCCCGGTGGTGTGCTCCTGGATGAGCGCCTTGACCCTGGCGAGGTCCGTTTTGCGCTCCTTGGCCACTCGCGGGGCCTGCAGGTCGGCGTAGGCCACCGAGATGTGCGGGTCGAGGCCCGAGGCGCTGGCCGTGACGGCATCGGCAGGCACCTCGGCCTTCGTCACGCCGCCACGGATCGGGACGGTCTTTCCAGCGGCGTAATCCTCACCCGGCTTGCCGCACTCCACCTTCAGACCCTTGTACTCGGCGATGAAGGGGGTATCGGGGCAGGCCTGGTTGACGCTGACCGCACGGTCGGAGAAGACCTTCAGCACCGCGCCCACACCGTCACCGGTGCAGTACGGCCTGGCGCCGCTGACGCCCTCCAGCTCACCGACCGCCTTGGAGCGGGCGCAGACCTGGGTGAGCAGGCTCTGCCTGCCCTCGTCCGGGTTGCCCTCGTCGTCCTTCGCGCCGGGGACGGGAAGGACGTCCAGGACATCCTCGGGTCCCAGGTTGCTGGCGGCCGTCGACTGCATGTCGTACCCGTCACCCGCGGCCGACGGGCGGCTCTGGAAGTAGGTCCTGACGGGGTTGCCGTCCTTGTCGGTGAAGTTCTGGCCGATGATGGCGCTGCCCACGTCCTTGCCGTCCTGCTGGACGATCGAGCCGTTGGCATTGCCGTTGAACAGGGCCTGGGCCACGCCGGTGGTGACCAGCGGGTAGATCACGCCAAGGAGCACCGTGAGGACGGCGACCGCCCTGATGGCCGCGAGGTGCTGGCGGATCCAGCTAGGTAGGCGTTCCATTTATGACATCCCCGGAAGGAACTGGATGAGCAGGTCGATGATCTTGATACCGATGAACGGGGCGATGATGCCGCCCAGTCCGTAGACGTAGAGGTTGCGGCTGAGCAGCTTCGACGCGCTCGAAGGGCGGTAGCGAACACCTCTGAGCGCCAGCGGGATCAGCGCGATGATCACCAGGGCGTTGAAGACGACCGCGGACAGGATCGCCGACTGCGGGCTGGCCAGACGCATGATGTTCAGCGCGTCCAGGCCGGGATAGACCGCCGCGAACATCGCGGGAATGATCGCGAAGTACTTGGCGATGTCGTTGGCGATCGAGAACGTGGTCAGCGCGCCGCGGGTGATGAGCAGCTGCTTGCCGATCTCGACGATCTCGATGAGCTTGGTCGGGTTGGAGTCGAGGTCGACCATGTTGCCGGCCTCCTTGGCGGCCGACGTGCCGGTGTTCATCGCCACCCCGACGTCGGCCTGCGCGAGCGCGGGCGCGTCGTTGGTGCCGTCACCGGTCATCGCGACCAGCCGGCCGCCCTCCTGCTCCGACCTGATCAGCGCGAGCTTGTCCTCGGGAGTCGCCTCGGCCAG
>NZ_JBEXUE010000556.1:0-6068 GCF_040614275.1 Streptosporangium sp. NPDC006013 | reverse complement strand
CGGTATAGGAACGCCACGGCCATGCTGGCGCCCCCACCGGGGACATCACAGACCCCCGGGGGCATCACACCAAGATCTTCAGTGGGCTTCTAGGGGCGCCGCTCGGGGCTGACGGTCTTGGCGGGGTCGCGCTCGACGACCGGGCCGAGGACGTCGTCGATCTTCTTGAGCACCTCGGCGTCCAGCCTCACCCCAGAGGCCCTGACGTTGTCGCGGACCTGCTCGGGCCTGCTGGCGCCGACGATGGCCGAGGACACGTTCGGGTTCTGCAGCACCCAGGCCACCGCGAGCTGGGCCATGCTCAGCCCGAGATCGGCGGCGATCGGCTCCAGTCGCTGGACGCGGGTGAGCACGTCGTCGTTGAGCATCCGGGAGATGAAGTTGCCCCCGGTGGGGTCGGTGGCCCGGGAACCGGCGGGGGGCGGCTGCCCCGGCAGGTACTTGCCGGTGAGCACGCCCTGGGCGATGGGAGAGAAGACGATCTGGCCGACGCCCTCCTTCTCGCTCAGCGGCACGACCTCTGCCTCGATGACCCGCCACAGCATGGAGTACTGGGGCTGGTTGGAGACCAGGCGGTCGAAGCCCATCTCGTCGGCGATCTTCAGTGCCCGGCCGATCTGCTCGGCGGTCCACTCGCTGACGCCGATGTAGAGGACCTTGCCCTGGCGTACGAGGTCGTCGAAGGTCTTGAGGGTCTCCTCGAGCGGCGTCTCGTAGTCGAAGCGGTGTGCCTGGTAAAGGTCGACGTAGTCGGTCTGCAGACGGCGTAGCGAGCCGTGCAGGGACTCGGTGATGTGCTTGCGCGACAGGCCGCGGTCGTTGGGGCCCTGACCGGTCGGCCAGTAGACCTTGGTGAAGATCTCCAGAGACTCGCGGCGGACGCCCGCGAGGGCGCGGCCGAGAACCTCCTCCGCCTTGGTGCCCGCGTACACGTCGGCGGTGTCGAAGGTGGTGATCCCCTCGTCGAGCGCCGCCCGCACGCACTGCTTGGCGGCGTCCTCCTCTACCTGGGAACCGTGGGTGATCCAGTTGCCGTAGCTGATCTCACTGACCATGAGACCACTCCGGCCAAGGTGGCGGAATTCCATGCTCTGACATTAGTAGGTGCCCGATTCGGGATAACCTGCCGGGCGTGTTGCGGTTGATCACTTCGCGGAGGGTATGGCTGGCGCTGGCCGCCGGGGCGCTGGCGGCGGTCGTCGTGGTGGTCGTCCGCCGGTGGCGGAGACCGGAGGACGGCCCTCGGGACGACTCCCCGGTCAAGGGGGCGCTCGGCTCACCGGCAAAGGAGACGGCCTCCGGAACCGGGCACGCGCCGCGCTGGCCTCCCGCGCCGCTCCTCGGCGTCCCCGCCGAGGAGGACCTCAGGCGGTACGCCACCGGTCCCCCTTCCGCCTTCCGGTCCGCCGTTGAGCGGACGTTCGCGCCCAGGCCGCCGCGTGAGCCGCGGGACGGGGCGGTCAAGAGCCGCCTGGTCCGCTGGGGCGCCGTCGGGGTCGGGCTCTGCCTGCTCGCCTTCGGCACCCAGGTCCTGGAGAACGCGGTCTTCTCGAAGGGGACGCCGGCCGTCGAGGGAACCGCCTCGGGGGAGTCGCCGGCCGTGGCCGACGGCTGTGAGACGGGAACGGGACAGGCGCTGGAGCCGGGGATGCGCTATACGGAGGAAGAAGGGCCGGTGGCTCGGTATGTCGGCTCCTGCCTGAAGGTGAACGAGCTTTTCAAAGCCATGCACGCTCCGGACGCCCCTGTGGCCGATCCCACCCCGCCGCCGGACGGACCCACCGCGGCGGTTCCCGACGCGGACTGTCGGCCGAGGGTGAGGAGCCCTCGGGTACGGGCGGTCGACCCCGGGGTGACCAGGGCGGTGAACCGCCAGTGGCGCCGCATCGAGAGGTGGCTGGCGGCCAACGCCCCCGAGAGCCTTCGCACGCTGGGCAGGCCCGCCAGGGCCCGTACGATCGCCGTCGCCGAGGCGCAGATGGGCCTGCGTTTCCCCGACGACCTGCGCGCCTCCCTGCTACGGCACGACGGAGCCCGCGCCGTCGGCGACACCTGGCTGTTCGGCTTCCTCGGTAACTGGAACCTGGGGGTTCGCGAGATTCGCGACGCCTGGCGGCAGCTGTGCGAGATAGACGGGGAGAATCAGGGCGGTGCCGACGTCGATCCGCGGGCAGAGTGGTGGGACGGGCGGATGATCCCGTTCGGCGCCAACGGAAGCGGCGACCACCTGGTGATCGACTCCGTGGCGCGTGACGTCGGGCATACCGATCACGAGGGCCAGATGAGCTTCACCCCCGGCGGCATCCGGATCCGCTCGTACTACGGTCTGCTGAAGGCGACCGCGAACGCCCTGGAGACCGGCGGATCCGTCGGCCACTGGAAGCCGGTGGTGACCGACGGCGAGCTGGACTGGGACGTCGTCGAGTCGTGATCACGGCAGGCCGGGGCGTCGCCGATCCCGGCTTCGGGAGGGAAGGCATGAGTGTCGCTCTCGCCCGCGAGCACGGGCAGGGACTCCCCGCCGCCGGGGCGGGACACGAAGAACCCCGTCCCTCCGGGAAAGGAACGGGGTTCGAAAGCCGGTGTGCCGCGAACTACTTCTTCGGCGGGACCGGTTTGCCGCCGGGCAGGACGGTGGGCGGGGGGAAGCGCAGCTTGCGGATCTGCAGCGCGCGCATGGCGGCGTAGAAGCCGACACCCTTGAGGCTTTCGCCGGGGAACTTCTCGGCGGCGAGCTTCTTCACCTTCCAGGACACCCAGATCGAGGTGAGCAGCACGCCGACCATCATGATCGGCCAGCCGATCGTGATCACCGCGACGTAGACGTAACCGCGGACGTCGGTCGGGAAGGGGATCCAGGTGAGCAGCAGGATCAGCAGGGAGAACGGCAGGAAGTACTGGCTCACGACGCGGCGGGAGTCGACCCAGTCGCGCGCGAACTTCCTGACAGGCCCCTTGTCGCGGGCGGGGTAGTAGCGTTCGTCGCCGCGTAGCATCCCCTCGCGCGCCTTGGCGCGGTCGTTCGCCTGGCGCTCGCGGAGCTGCTTGTAGGCCTCTTTGCGGTTGTTGGGGGCGTTCACCGGCTGCCGGCGACGGCCTTCGGCGTCCCGTCGCTTGGGTGTGGGACGCCCCTTGCCCGCAGGCTTAGGATCGTTAGCGGAGGCGGGGGAGTCGTCCGCGGTGGTCTGGGTACGTCGGAACACAACGTCAGCCTACCGGGAGTGCAACTTAGTGACGCCCCCGCGCGTTATGCGTAGGGTGAACCCTATGGTGGCTCCGGTGCTTTTCGGGGGGCTGGAATCACTTGGGGTGACCCGAAGCGCACTTGAAGAAGGGGACGGCCGACGCGCATGAGCGTGATGAAGAGACTTTCGCTGATCTTCAGGTCCAAGGCGAACAACGCGTTGGACAAGATGGAAGATCCTCGCGAAACCCTGGACTACTCATATCAGCGCCAGCTGGAGTTGTTGCAGAAGGTACGCCGGGGCGTGGCGGATGTCGCCACCTCGCGCAAGCGTGTGGAGCTTCAGATCAACCAGATCGAGGCGCAGGCGCGCAAGCTTGAGGAGCAGGGCCGCAAGGCGCTCGGGGTCGGTCGCGAGGACCTGGCCCGCGAGGCGCTGACCCGCCGCGGCAGCCTGCAGACCCAGATCGCGGACCTTCGCGTGCAGCACGACAACCTGCAGGCCGAGGAGGAGAAGCTCACCACGGCCTCCCACCGGCTGCAGGCCAAGGTCGACTCCTTCCGCACCAGGAAGGAGACGATCAAGGCGACCTACACCGCGGCCGAGGCGCAGACGCGGATCAACGAGGCCTTCTCCGGCATCTCCGAGGAGATGGGCGACGTCGGTCTGGCGATCCAGCGTGCCGAGGACAAGACGGCCTCCATGCAGGCCCGCGCGGGTGCCATCGACGAGCTGCTGGCCAGCGGCGCGCTCGACGACTTCAGCGGGCAGCGTGGCGACGACATCCAGGCCGAGCTCGACCGCATGGGCGGCGGCCACGATGTGGAGCTGGAGATCGCCCGGATGAAGGCCGAGCTCGGCCAGGGCACCGGGCCCCAGGGCGCGATCACGCCCGGTCCCGCCCAGCAGCAGCAGCAGCAGCAGCAGCCGCAGCCGCAGCAGCAGCCGCAGTCCAACCAGACGCAGCAGCTGCGCCAGCCTGGGGAGGGCCTGTGATCGTCCGCATCATGGGGGAGGGGCAGATCGACATCGCCCCCGCCGATCTCGACGTGCTCAACACCCTGGACGCCGAGCTGGAGGCCGCCATCGAGGCGGGCGAGGAAGAGGTCTTCCGTACCCGGTTGCATGCCCTGCTGGACAAGGTCCGCCATGTCGGCAAGGCGCTGCCCGACGACAGCCTGGAGTCCTCGGAGCTGATTTTGCCCCCGGCTGACGCTTCCATGGAAGAAGTTCGGGAGATGCTCGGCAACGAGGGCCTGATTCCCGGATAGCCTGGGCATATGGTACAAACCCGGTTCGCCCCGGACCGGGGCCTGACCAGGCGCATGGTGATCACCATGTTCCTGCTCGGATTGCTCTATGTCGTCTTCGTGGCCGTACTGATCGCGTTGGGCGTTCGTGCGGTCGCGGTACTGCTCATCGCCGGCGTCATGCTCCTCGTGCAGTACTTCATGTCCGACCGCATCGCGCTGTTCGCGATGCACGGACGTGTCGTGTCCCCGCAGGAGGCGCCGGAGCTGCACGGCATGATCGACCGGTTGTGCGCTCTGGCCGACATGCCCAAGCCGCGGGTGGCGATCGCCGATTCGGATGTTCCGAACGCGTTCGCCACCGGCCGCAACCAGAAGAACTCCGTGGTCTGCGTGACCACGGGGTTGCTGCGTCGGCTCGACGCCGGTGAGCTGGAGGGCGTGCTGGCCCACGAGATGTCCCACGTGGCGCACCGGGACGTCGCGGTCATGACGATCGCGTCCTTCCTCGGCATAGTCGCCGGGCTCATGACCAGGGTCGCGCTCTACAGCGGCCTGGGACGCGGGCGCGACGACCGGGGCGGACTGCCGATCGGCCTGATCATCATGCTCGTCTCGGTCCTGGTGTACGCGGTCAGTTTCCTGCTCACCCGGGCCCTGTCGCGCTACCGGGAGCTGGCCGCCGACCGCGCGGGAGCGCTGCTCACCCAGCGCCCGTCGGCCCTGTCCAGCGCCCTCGTCAAGATCAGTGGCGAGATGGCGCGCATCCCGACGAGGGACCTGCGCGAGGCTGAGCCGTTCAACGCCTTCTTCTTCGCGCCGGCTCTGTCCGGCAAGGCGGGCCTGAGCGCGCTGCTGGCGACCCACCCGCCGCTGGAGCAGCGCCTTGACCAGCTCGGCAGGATCTCCGCCCAGCTCGGGCAGGGCGGGTGACAGGACTACCGGTGGGCGGCGGGAGCGCCGTTCCGTGGAAGCGGTGAAGGGGAAGAGACCGGATGCGCTGGTGGGATGCTCTGCTGGGCCGAGGTAAACCGGCCAAGGCCGACCTGGACGCGCTGTTCGCGCTGCCCTCGGCCGCGGTGACCCTGCAGGCGGCCACCGATCTGGCGCCGACCGGGCTGGGGGCGGTCTGCTTCCGCTCGGCCGAGGGCGGGGCGTTCGCCGCGCTCGAGCGCGACATCACCCAGCTGCTGGACGCCGGGGGCGGCCCTCCGGTGGAGGTGTCGAAGGACTCCTATGGCTACACATGGCTGCTGGTCCGCCGCACGCCCGACCTGCTCGGCGATCTGGTCACCGACCTGCACGCGGTCAACTCCTCCCTTGAGGCGGCGGGTTTCGGCCCCTCGCTGCTCTGCTCACTGGTCTCCTTCGCCACCCCCGACGGCCGCGGGCTCGCCATGGTCTACCTCTACAAGCAGGGCACCTTCTACCCGTTCGCCCCGCTGCCCGGACAGACGGGGCGCCGGGACAACGCGCTGGAGCTGCAGGTACGCGGTGCGATCGGCGGTGAGCTGGAGATCGAGCCGGATCTCGGCCGCTGGTTCCCCCTCTGGGGCGCGCCCGGCCTCTGAGCCGTTCTGCCGGCCGGGCGGGGCCCTGTCCGGTCCGTTCCTCCCCAAGATCGTCTCCGGCT
>NZ_JBEXUE010000555.1:0-6098 GCF_040614275.1 Streptosporangium sp. NPDC006013 | reverse complement strand
TCTCGCAAGGCGGAGGAGGGAGCCGCAGCGTGCTGCGGTGACCGACGACAACGCGGCGAGGCGCCGCCTGAGCGACCGCAGTAGGCAAAAGATCCAAGGGACAGGGCCTAGCCCCAGTGCGGGGGGCGCTCCTCGATCAGGCGGGCGTCGTCGTCGGCCTCGCGCCACTCGCTCCAGCCGACGTCGGTGTCGTCGGTGGTCTGGTCGGGCAGGACCGGCAGGCCGTCGTCGGCGAGGTCGACGGGACGCAGGTCATCGGGGCGCAGGTCATCGGGTTCGAGCACTGTCACGTGCCCATGCTAGCCATCCGCCCGGCCTGTCTTCGCGCTCCGCGAAGAAGACAGGCCGGGCCTGTCTCTTCGTGGAGAAGGCGGGCGGGGCTTGGCGACGCCTGGGACAGCTGAAAGCCCAGCGGGTACGATGCGAGGGCAGGTTTCCGCAACCCCCGTGAGGCGCCATGACAACGCCAGCAGGATGGCGGCGAGACGGCAATCTCCCCAACGAGCTGACCAGCTTCGTGGGGCGCACCAGGCTGCTCACCACGCTCAGGCAGCGGTTGGGCGAGCACCGCCTGGTCACGGTGACCGGCATCGGAGGGGTCGGCAAGTCACGCACCGCCCTGCGGATCGCGCATCTGATGCGCAGCCAGTTCAAGGACGGCGTCTGGTTCGCCGACCTGGCCCGCCTCCAGGACTCGGGGATGGTGCGCCACACGATCACCTCGGCCCTCGGGATCGCCGACCAGTCCGCCCGCTCGGCGGACGAGACGCTGATCGAGTGGCTGGGCGACCGCGAGATCCTCCTGATCATCGACACCTGCGAGCACCTGGTCGACGCGTGCGCCGCGCTCTTCGAGGACCTGCTCCGCAGCGCCAAGGGCCTGACCATCCTGGCGACCAGCCGCCAGTCGCTGAACGCCAGGGGCGAGCACACGGTCACCATCCCGCCGCTGGCCGTCCCCGGCGACTCCCCGGGCGAGGACGTCTTCACCAACGAGGCGGTTCAGCTCTTCGTCGCGCGGGCCGGTGCGGTGGTGCCCAACTTCATGCTGGACGAGGGCAACATCGGCCCGGTGGCCGAGCTCTGCCGCCGTCTCGACGGCATCCCGCTCGCCATCGAGCTGGCCGCGGTCCGGATGCGCGCGCTCTCCGTGGAGCAGATCCTCGGCCTGCTGGCCGACCGGTTCAGCCTGCTCGCGGGGGCCAGCCGCACCGCGCTGCCCAGGCACCAGACGCTGCGGGCCGCGATCGGCTGGAGCCACGAGCTGTGCGAGCCGGCCGAGCGGCTCCTGTGGGCACGGCTGTCGGTCTTCGCGGGAGACTTCGAGCTCGATGCCGCCCGCTACGTCTGCTCAGGGGACAGTCTCCCCTCAGAGGACATCATGGACCTCATCTCCAGCCTGGTGGAGAAGTCGATCCTGCTGAGCGACGGCACGCCGTCCGGGCACCGCTACCAGCTGATCGACACCCTGCGGCAGTACGGCGAGGAGTGGCTGGACAAGCTCGGCGAGCGCGACCGGATCAGGGAGAAGCACCGCGACTACTACCTGCAGCTGGCCTCAAGGAGCGAGGACGCCTGGTCGGGCGCCCGCCAGGTCTACTGGTACGTCAGGATGCGCCACGAGCACGACAACATCCGCGTCGCGCTCGACTACTGCCTGCGCACTCCCGGCGAGGTGCAGTCCGGGCTGAAGCTGCTGTCCTCCCTGTGGTTCATGTGGGTCGCCTGCGGGCTGGCCCGCGAGGGCAGGCTCTATCTGGAGAAGACCCTGGAGCTGGCTCGCCAGCCGAGCGCCGAGCGGTGCAAGGCGCTCTGGGTGCTGTCCTACATCAACAGCGCGCAGGGCAACATCAGCGGTGCCATCGAGGCCGCGGAGCAGTGCAGCTCGGACGCCGTCAGGGTCGGCGACTCGGGCGCGGTCATCCTGGCCACCAAGATGCTCGGCACCGCCGCCTTCCTCCAGAACGACCTGCAGAAGGCGAGCGCGCTGCTGGGCGTGGCGATCGAGTTCCACAAGAGCGGGCGGGAGCTCAACCCGGGTCTGCTCCCCTCGATCGTCGAGCTGTCCATGGTGCTGCTCATCCAGAACGAGCCGGCCGAGGCCGAGGTGCTGCTGCGCGACTGCATCGCGGTCTGCACCCAGCGCGGCGAGCTGTGGCTGCGCTCGTACGCCATCTACGCGCTCGCCAGCGTGTGCCAGGCGATGGGCCGTTCGCCCGAGGCCACGTCGAACGCCCGTGAGGCGCTCCGCCTCAAACGCTACTTCCACGACGTGCTCGGCATCGGCCTGGCGATCGAGGTGGTCGCCAGGCAGGCGCTGGAGGACGGCCAGCCGCTGCTCGCCTCCCTGCTGATGGGCGGCGGTCAGGCCAACTGGCGGACCTTCGGGATGCCGCAGATGGGCTCCCCGTTCTTCAACTCCGAACACGACCGCTGCGTCAAGGAGTGCCGGCGCGTCCTCGGCGACGAGGCACACGAGGAGGCCTTCTCCCGGGGCAGGAAGCTGAACCTGGAGGAGCTGATCGTCCTCGCGCTCGGAGACCACGAGGACGGTCAGGTGCTCTCCGGGTGAGTCACCCGGCGGACTCTCCCCCCTGCTGCCAGGCCGTCGTGTAGCGGGAGCTGGTCAGCGAGTAGTCGACGCTGCCGCTGATCCAGAACTCCAGGCCGCGCACGTAGGCGAGCACCGCCTCGGAGCCGAGCGCCTCAAGGGAGGGGCGCAGCGCCACCATGTCGGCGATGGCCTGGTTGCGCATGGCGCCGATCGCCTCCATCGCCTGCTGCCGGGAGTAGCCCCGGTGCCTGGCGAGCACGCTCACCAGGTTGTTGCGGGAGTTGACGCCCTCGCTCTCCTTGGCGTAGGAGATGAGGTCGTTGTCCCAGACCACGACGTCGTTGGCGCTCTCGGTGATCGCCTTGACGCCGGGGTGGCGCCACTCCTCGGGGGTGAGGGCGCGTCCGCTCGCGACGTCGATGAGGGCGAAGACCGTGAGCATGGCGCCGGTGCGCCGCCGCATGAAGAGGTAGTCGTCCACCTGCGGAACCACGTCGGCCTCGCAGTTGGCGGCCTCCCACACCTGGGCGAAGAGGTAGTCCTTGGTAACGGAGCGCCAGCGGTCGAGCTGGTCGTCGTCTCCGTACCTGGCGATCCTGCCCTTGATCTCCAGGAGCGTCCTGGCGAAGACGTCGTCGACCTCCTGCCCGGCCTCCAGGTCGTCGAGGACGGTGAACAGCCGGGGCAGGGCGCGGGTTATCTCGCCTGCGCCGCGGCCCGACTCGCAGAAGGCGTCGTCGAAGGCGAACAGCCACACGCACCAGTCGGTCACCAGGCGGAGCGTGTGGTGCTCGGCGTAGGGGTACGTACGGGCCCCCAGCCAGCCGTACTTCGCCCGCCGATAGCGCTCCACGGTCTCGGCATCATCCAGGATGCCCGTGTCCACCAGCCAGTCGAGGGTCTCGGCGTTGACCCTTTCGACATGGGGGCTGACCTCGCTGGGAAAGGGGCAGGGTAACGGGGGGACGCGAAGTGGTAGGCCTGACCTACGCGTAGTAGTAGTTCCCACTCCTCCAGGATGGCCGAAGGGCGATAGTTTTCCTATACATCGGTAAACACCTGGATATCGCAATTTTCAGGTTAATGCCCGAACTATTTCCGGTATTCGTCCTGGCCGAACATCCGGGCCGCGTCCGTCGCCGAGGGAGTTCCGGCATCCGGGTCGGCACCGGCCGGCAGGAGCGTCCTGATCACGTCGGGCTCCTTCTCGAAGACCGCGCCCGCCGGCGGCGTCCGTCCCCGGTCGCCGGCCCTGCCCGGGTCGGCGCCCAGCGAGGCGAGTGCCCGGACCGTTTCGGCGTGGCCGTGTCAGGCGGCGAGCATCGGCAGCGTGTCACCCTTGTCGTTGGTGAGGTCGGCCGGCACCCCGGCCTCGGCATAGGCACCGAGCGTCTCCGTCTCACCGGCTCTCGCCAGGTCGAACAGACGGGTTGCGAACTCCTCAAGCTCAGGGTCAGGCTGCATGTGACCCATTGTGCCCCGATAGGGTGCCTGTGACCGCCGAGGGCATCCGGAATTCAGCGGACCCCCCGTGGGTTGAGCTGAAGAGACGATCGACGAAAGGCTGGAAAACGGTGTTCGACCCGACGGATCTCTACCGGCTCAGCGGAGACGTCCCTGAGCTGACCGATCCGGTGCTGCTCTACCACTTCGACGGGTTCGTGGACGCCGGTGGCGCCGGACGGCTCGCCATCACCCATCTGCTCGACGAGCTGGAGCACCGGGTCGTGGCGACCTTTGACGTGGACCGCCTGCTCGACTACCGCTCCCGGCGGCCCACCATGACCTTCGACAGTGACCGCTGGGTGTCCGTGGAGAGCCCCGAGATCACGCTGCGCCTCGTCCAGGACAGCACGGACACACCGTTCCTGCTGCTCAGCGGCCCAGAGCCGGACCGCGAGTGGGAGCTGTTCACCTCTGCGGTCGAAACGCTGGTCACCCGGCTGGGTGTCGGCAGGCTGGTGACCTTCCACGGCATCCCGATGGCCGTCCCGCACACCCGCCCGCTGGGCGTCACCGGACACGCCAGCCGGCCCGAGCTCGTCGCCGGTCAGACCAGCGCCTTCGGCAAGGTCCAGGTGCCCGGCAGCGTGACCGCGCTGATCGAGTTCCGGCTCGGCGCCAAGGGGCACGACGCCCTCGGCTACGCCGTGCACGTTCCGCACTACCTGGCGCAGGCCGAATACCCCTCGGCCGCGGTGACCGCGCTGGAGGCGGTCACCAAGAACACCGGGCTGGTGTTCCCGCTGGACGGCCTGCGCGAGGCCGCCGGGAAGACCGACGCCGAGATCGCCGAGCAGATCGAGGCCTCCCAGGAGCTGTCCACCGCCATCACCGGCCTGGAACAGCAGTACGACGCGTTCGCCGCGGGCTCCGAGCGCGAGAGCCTGATGGCCGAGTCCACGGATATGCCGACCGGCGACGAGCTCGCCGCCCAGTTCGAGGCGTTCCTGGCCGAACGCGACGAGCATCGCGGTGACTGAGCTGCGCGTCGGCCTCGTCGGGTACGGGGTGGCGGGGGCGTTCTTCCATGCCCCGCTGATCACCGCGACCCCCGGCATGCGGCTGTCCGCGGTGGTCACCGGTGATCCCGGCCGGGCCGCCGAGGCCTCGGGTAAGTACGGCGCGCGGGTGGTCGGCGACGCCGCCGCCCTGTGGGACGGCGCCGACCCGGTCGACCTGGTCGTGATCGCCTCCCCCAACCGCACCCACGTTCCGCTGGCGGAGGCCGCCCTGAAGGCCGGCCTGCCGGTCGTGGTGGACAAGCCGCTGGCCGCGACCGCCGGACAGGCGCGCGGCCTGGTGGAGCTGGCGCGTGCGAGGGGCCTGATGCTGACCGTGTTCCAGAACCGGCGCTGGGACGGCGACTTCCTGACGCTCGGGCGGCTGGTCTCGGCGGGCGAGCTCGGCGAGATCACCCGGCTGGAGTCGCGCTTCGAGCGCTGGCGGCCGGTGCCGAAGGGCGGCTGGCGCGAGACGGGCGGCACCGACGAGGTCGCCGGGCTGCTCTACGACCTCGGCAGCCACCTGGTCGACCAGGCTCTGCGCCTGCTCGGCCCGGTCGTCGACGTCTACGCCGAGTCGGACGTGCGGCGCCCGGGGGTGAACGCCGACGACGACACCTTCATCGCCCTCTCCCACTCGAGCGGGGCCCGTTCCCACCTGTGGGCCGGCGCGGTCACTCCCCGGCTCGGCCCCCGCTTCCGGGTGCTCGGCTCGCGGGCGGGCTACCTGAAGTACGGGCTGGACGTGCAGGAGGAGCAGTTGCGCGCCGGTCTCACCCCCGCCTCTCCCGGCTTCGGTGCGGAGCCTCCGGAGCGGTGGGGCACCCTCGGTACCGACGACGACAACCGCGTCGTCCCCACCGAACCCGGCGCCTACGCCGGGTTCTACCGGGCCGTGGCCGCCAGTCTGCGCCAGGGCGCTCCACCACCGGTCGACCCCGAGGACACCTGCCCGGTCGCCGTTGTCGTTGATCGCGACCATGCGGCCGCCGTCGCGGGTGCCGTAGGCGTACGACCAAGGTTTCCTCCCTACAGTGAAC
>NZ_JBEXUE010000554.1:0-6107 GCF_040614275.1 Streptosporangium sp. NPDC006013 | reverse complement strand
TGGGCGCCAGCGTGCCGTGGGTGCCCTTGCACTCGGTGCCGGCGGCGCAGTTCAGCCGGCCGGCTGTCCCGTATCGGTGACCGCCGGGATGGCACGGGCGGGATGGCACGGGGAAGACCGCGCGCGGCGCGCGGGGTGTCCCGGACCGGCTTCGCCGGAATACCACAGGCCGCTTCTGGCACGCCGTCCGCGACACGCGGGGCGCGGAAGTCTCTTCCGCACCGAAGATCCTGAGACCATCGACTACTGTGACGGCCCTCTTCGATCAGCTCCGGACGGCTCCCCGCAACGTCCTCAGCCGTATCCCCCTGCCCGGCCTCACGGGTGACGACGACGACGTCCGCCGGCCGCTTCCCGTCTCCGGGATGCTCGCGGCCGCCTGGACGCTCGGCGTGGGGCTGGCGGTGCTCACCACGCTCACCCTGGTCGGCTGGATCGCCGCACCGCGCGGCGCGCTCGGTTCCGGTCTGCCCGCGGTGTTCCGTACCGCCTCGCAGCTCTGGCTGGCCGCGCACCACGCGGGCTTCGCGATCCCCGGCGGCTCGGTGGGCCTGCTCCCGCTCGGACTGACGGTCCTGCCCGCCTTCCTGCTGTACCGCGCCGGGATGTGGATGGCCAGGGACGCGGACCTGCGGCTCCGGCTGCCCGCCAGGCTGCCCAAGAACACTCCCAGGGAGGTGTCCAACGCCCGTCGCAGGGCACAGCTGATCCTGATCGCCCAGGCGGGCATCTCACTGGCGGCGCCGTACGCGCTGCTGGCCGGGATCATCGCGCTGGTCGCCAGGAACGAGATCACCCAGCCCTTCCTCGGTGAAGTGCTGGTCAGCCATCTGGTGCTGGCCTTCATCGCGGGCTCCGTGGCCGTCGCCAGGACGATCGGGCCCTGGCGATCGATGCTGCGCCTGCTGCCCGAGCGGCTGCGCTCGGTGGTGGTCGGCACGTCCGCGGCGCTGATGATCATGCTCGTGGCGGGCGCCGTCATGGTGCTCGGGGCCGTCGCGGTCAACTTCGGGCAGGTCGGGGAGCTGTCCGGGATCCTTTCCCCGGGATTCGTCGGCGGGCTGCTGCTCCTGCTGATCCAGGGGCTCTACCTGCTCAACGCCGTCATCTGGGGCATGGCCTACATCGCGGGACCCGGTTTCGCGGTCGGCACCGGCACGCTGGTCGCGCCGACGGGCGTGCAACTGGGCACGGTGCCGAGCCTGCCGATCCTGGGCGCGCTGCCGGAGGCGGGCCCGACCCCCGCCTGGGTGATGGTCGTGATCGCGGTGCCTTTCCTGGCCGGCGCGGTGGCGGGCGTCCTGGTCGTCCGGATCTCGCCCTCCCCCTCGTACGAGGGAGCACCGCTGTGGGGGTTCGCCTGCGGGCTGGCGACCGGGGCGGTGGCGGGTCTGCTGGCGGCGCTCTCCGGTGGCCCGCTCGGCGGCGCGAGGCTGTCCGCGGTGGGACCGGCGGGGTGGGAGGTGATGCTCTCGGTGACGCTGGAGGTGGGTGTCGCGGCGGGGATCGCCGCCGGGCTGGCCAACTGGTGGCTGATCTTCCGGGGGCACAACGCGGCGGTCACCAAGGCGGCGGCCAGGGTCGGCACGGCCACCGCGCCGGTCCGCAAGGCCGGAGTCAAGATCGCCAAGGCCGCCGGCTCGGTGGCCAGCAAGGTCGGCTTCGCCGAGTCGGAGGAGCTCCGCAAGCTCCCCGGTCACTGGCTGGACGCCACGGAGTGCGACACCCAGCCGATCCCGGTCATCAGGGACGACTGGGAGGACGAGCACGCCTCGGCCGCCGCGGAGAGCTCGCCGAAGGCCCACCGCCCCGAGCCGCCGCGCCCGCCCCGGCGCGACATCGTCGACGAGACCGACGACAAGGGCGGCCATGTGATCTACGTCGACCCCTACGCCTGGGACCGCGACTGAGCGCTATCGCGGATCACCTGCCCGGCCGTCTCGTCCCAGGCGTGTCGATCAGGCGACCCGCTCAGGGAGGGAAGGGGAACTGCAGCTGGCCGGGCTGGACGAAGGGCATCTTCTTCTCCATGGCCCGCTCAAGCCGCTCCACGCAATCGTTCTGCGCCGAGATGGTGCCCGCTCCCTTACCGCACTCGGTATAGGCGGCCAGCTCGTCGCTGAAGTAGAACTGCATCGCGGTCACCCCGGCCGACACCAGCAGCGCCCCGGCGGAGAGCACGATGCCCGCCACGGCGGTGCCGATGGGTTTAGGGACGGAACGCAGCGCGGGGATCGCACGGATTGAGGTGACAAGGGCGAAAATCGCCATGACGAGTCCCGCGAGGGGGAGCACCAACGTCATCACCACCGCGGTGACCGCGAGCCATAGGGCCCTTCGACCGGCGCTCTCGGTGGACCGTACCTGGACCGGCAGTGTCACCTGACCTCCTTGCATCGTTCGTGCGGACAGGCCGATACCCTTGCAGCGGCGTGAGTCCCCGTCCGAATGGAGTGCGTCGGTGTCATCCCAGGCCGTTCGGCTTGTGGTCCTCGTGTCCGGTTCTGGAACCAACCTACAGGCCCTTCTGGACGCTGTGGCAGACGAGACCTACGGCGCCAGAGTGGTGGCCGTGGGTGCCGATCGCGGCGGTGTCGAGGGGCTGGCACGCGCGCAGCGCGCGGGGGTGCCGACCTTCGTGGAGAGGATGGCCGACCATCCCACCCGGGAGGACTGGGATCGGGCGCTCGCCGCCCGCATCGCGGCGTACCGGCCGGACCTCGTGGTCTGCGCGGGGTTCATGAAGATTCTCGGCAAGCCGACGCTGGAGGCCTTCCCGGTCCTCAACACCCATCCCGCGCTGCTGCCCTCCTTCCCGGGCGCGCACGGTGTGCGCGACGCGCTCTCGTACGGCGTGCGTGTCACCGGCTGCACCGTGATGCTCGCCGACGCGGGTGTCGACACCGGGCCGATCATCGCCCAGGAGGCCGTGCCCGTGCTGGACGACGACGACGAGGCGGCACTGCACGAGCGCATCAAGTCCGTCGAGCGGCATCTGCTCGTCGACACCGTCGGCCGGATGGCCCGCGAGGGCTGGACCGTCATCGGCAGGACTGTTCGATTCGGACGACCCGGTGGATGAGCCGGGCGCCCCGGAGAAACCGGAACCAACCAGGAGGAGCACGAAGTGACCCGCATCGCCATCCGGCGCGCGTTGATCGCGGTGTATGACAAGAGCGGGCTGGAGGAGTTGGCCCGTGGGCTCGACGCCGCGGGTGTGGAGATCGTCTCCACCGGGGGCACCGCCGCGAAGATCACCTCTTTCGGCGTCCCCGTCACTCCCGTCGAGTCGCTGACCGGCTTCCCCGAGTGCCTCGACGGCCGGGTCAAGACGCTGCACCCGCGCGTGCACGCCGGCCTGCTGGCCGACGGTGGCAACCCCTCCCACGTCAAGCAGCTCGAAGAGCTGGAGATCGAGCCGTTCGAGCTGGTGGTGGTCAACCTCTACCCGTTCCAGGAGACCGTGGCCTCCGGCGCCTCCGGCGCCGAGTGCGTGGAGCAGATCGACATCGGCGGTCCCGCGATGATCCGGGCCGGGGCCAAGAACCACGGCACCGCCGCGGTCGTGGTCGACCCGGCCTCCTACGGTGACGTGCTCGCCGCGGTCGCCGCGGGCGGCTTCACCCTCACCGAGCGCCGCCGTCTGGCCGCCGCCGCGTACGCGCACACCGCCTCCTACGACACCGCGGTGGCCACCTGGTTCGCGGACGTCTACGCGGCCGAGGAGGGCGTGTGGCCGGGCTACCTGGGCGCGGCCTGGGAGCTCAAGTCGCCGCTGCGCTACGGCGAGAACCCGCACCAGGGCGCGGCCCTGTACTCCAGCGGGAAAGCCGGCCTGGCGGACGCCGAGCAACTGCACGGCAAGGAGATGTCCTACAACAACTACCTGGACGCCGACGCCGCCTGGCGGGCGGCGTGGGACTTCGACGGGCCCGCCGTGGCGATCATCAAGCACCAGAACCCGTGCGGCATCGCGGTCGGCGCCGACGTCGCCGAGGCGCACCGCAAGGCACACGCCTGCGACCCCGTCTCCGCGTACGGCGGCGTGATCGCGGTCAACGCGGAGGTGACCGAGGAACTGGCCCGCCAGATCGCCGAGGTGTTCACCGAGGTCGTGGTGGCCCCCTCCTACACGGCCGAGGCGCTGGCGCAGCTCACCGGTAAGAAGAACATCCGGCTGCTGGCCTGTCCGCGGGGGCCGTCCAACCCGCTGGAGTTCCGCCGGATCGACGGCGGCCTGCTGGTGCAGAACGCCGACCGGGTCGACGCCCCGGGCGACGACCCGTCCACCTGGGAACTGAAGGCGGGGCCCGCCGCCTCCGCCGAGGTCCTCGCGGATCTGGCCTTCGCCTGGAGGGCGTGCCGCTCGGTGAAGTCCAACGCGATCCTGCTGGCCGCGGACGGCGCGAGCGTGGGCGTCGGCATGGGCCAGGTCAACCGGGTCGACTCGGCGCGGCTCGCGGTCTCCAGGGCGGGCGAGCGCGTCCAGGGGGCCGCGGCGGCCTCCGACGCGTTCTTCCCCTTCGCCGACGGCCTGCAGATCCTCATCGACGCGGGAGTGAAGGCGGTCGTGGAGCCGGGTGGCTCGATCAGGGACGAGGAGGTCATCGCCGCGGCCGAGGCGGCGGGAGTGACCCTCTACTTCACCGGCACCCGTCACTTCTTCCACTGATCTCCTCTCTCGGGTGCGGCTGCCGCACAGGTGTGGCAGCCGCACCCGGGAGATAGGAGAGTGGCGAATTAGACAGGATTACTTGGGTGAAAAAGGTTTGACCTGCGATTAGTCTGAAGCGTCCCTTTCGTTCCTGTCGCGGAGACCCCTCATGCCACTGCTCGACCACGCTCTGTACTCCTTTGTGATCATGCAGGATTTCTGGGGTAGCCCATGGATGATGATCATCATCGCGCTCGGTGCGGCCTACCTCGGCGGGCGGGTCGTGGAGTGGATCCCCTTCACCCGCAGGATCATCGAGCGGAGGGAAGCGGAGCGCGATCCGTCCTCGTGAGAGGGTTGGCGGTATGAGTGCGCGGATTCTCGACGGCAAGGCCACAGCGGCAAAGATCAAGGCAGATCTCACGACGCGGGTGACCGCGCTGAAGGAGCAGGGCATCGTCCCCGGGCTCGGCACGGTTCTGGTGGGAGAGGACCCGGGCAGCCAGATCTACGTGGCGGGCAAGCACCGCGACTGCGCGGAGGTCGGCATCTCCTCCCTCCGCAGGGACCTGCCGGAGAACGCCACCCAGGCCGAGGTCGAGGCGGTCGTCGACGAGCTCAACGCCTCCGAGGAGTGCACCGGCTACATCGTCCAGCTCCCGCTGCCCCGTCACCTCGACACGCAGGCGCTGATCGAGCGGATGGACCCGGCGAAGGACGCCGACGGCCTCCACCCGGCCAACCTGGGCCGTCTGGTCCACATGGTCGACGCGCCGCTGCCCTGCACGCCGTACGGCATCGTCGTGCTCCTGCAGGAGTACGGGGTGCCGCTCAAGGGGGCGGAGGTCGTCGTGGTCGGCCGCGGCATCACCGTGGGCCGCTCGCTCGGCCTGCTGCTGACCCGCCGCTCGGAGAACGCCACGGTCACCCTCTGCCACACCGGCACCCAGGACCTCGCGGCCCACACCAGGCGCGCCGACATCGTCGTCGCCGCGGCCGGGGTGCCGCATCTGATCACCGCGGACATGGTGAAGCCGGGCGCCGCCGTGCTGGACGTCGGCGTCTCCCGGGTCGACGGGAAGATCGCCGGTGACATCGCCCCCGGCGTCGAGGAGGTCGCGGGCTTCCTCACCCCCAACCCCGGCGGTGTGGGCCCGATGACCCGGGCCATGCTGCTCACCAACGTGGTCGAGGCCGCGGAGAGGCGCGCCCGCGAGCGGGGCTGACCCCGCGGGCAGGCAGGAACCCGGGTAAGGGCCGGTCCCATCGGGCCGGCCTCACGAGGCCGGCTTCGCGGGACAGACCTCATCGAAGAAGTCCCACCGGACAGACCTCGCCGAGCAGGGCGATATCCCCGGGTGACCGGTCCCGCCCTGGCTGCCGGGAGCCGGTCGCGTGGAAGACGGCATTGGCGATCGCGGCGGCGGTGCCGACGATCCCCACCTCGCCGATG
>NZ_JBEXUE010000553.1:0-6117 GCF_040614275.1 Streptosporangium sp. NPDC006013 | reverse complement strand
TCCGGCCGCCCAGTCGCTCAGACGCTGGGCGCTGACGTCGTGGCCATGAACGAAAGTGTTGGCCCCAGTTGAACGAGACCTCTGGCCCTGCCTGAAAAACCGGATGGGTCGGTGTTCGTCAGAAGTGGCCCCAGCGGCTGTCTTGCGGTGAGAGCATCAGTGTGCTCTGGAGAGTCAGGTGACCCGCATGCAGCCGAGGTCCAAGGTCGAGCTTTTCGCGGCGATCCGCAGGGACGCCCGCATCGAGAAGTTGTCGATCCATGAACTCTCTCGTCAATACGGAGTGCACCGGCGGCTGGTACGTGAGGCGTTGACGTCGCCCTAGCCTGCAGCGCGGAAACCGATGCCGCCTCGCCGTTCGGTGGTTGACCCCTATAAACCGATCATCGATGCGATCCTTCGCGCGGACCTGGACGCTCCGCGCAAGCAGCGGCATACCGCCAAGCGCGTCTTCGACGGGCTGGTCGCCGAGCAGGGTATGAACAACGTCTCCTATGGCCGGATCCGGACTACATCAAACGCCGAAAGTCGGAGATCGCGGTCGAGGAAGGTCGCGGGTCGTCGACGGTGTTCATTGCCCAGACCCACCGTCCCGGAGAGGAAGCCGAAGTCGACTTCGGGGATGTGTACATCATCCTCGGCGGGGTGCGCACCTTGTGCTACCTGTTCGTCTTCCGGCTCTCCTTCTCCGGCAAGGCCATCCACCGGATCTTTCTCTCTCAGGCACAGGAGTCCTTCTTCGAAGGCCACGTGCATGCCTTTCAACGACTGGGCGGCGTGCCCCGTGGCAAGGTGCGCTATGACAACCTCAGCTCCGCCGTCGCCCAGGTGCGGGGCTTCACTCGGGCCAGAGTGGAGACCGATCGATGGACCGCCTTCAGGTCATGGGCTGGGCTCGAGGTCTTCTACTGCCGACCCGGCATCGAGGGCGCTCATGAGAAGGGCGGGGTCGAGGGTGAGGTGGGACGGTTCCGGCGCAACCGGTTGGTCCCAGTGCCCGTCGTCGCCACCTTGGCGGAGTTGAACGCGCAGATCGACCTATGGGATGAGGAAGACGAGCATCGCCGGATTGGCGAGCGGTCGCGCACTGTCGGAGAGTACTTCGCCATCGAAAAACCGTTCCTGCAGCCGCTGCCGGACGATCATTTCGAGACCGGACGGCTGTTCACCCCGCGGGTGGACCGCTACAGCCAGATCACGGTGCGGATGAACCGCTACTCGGTGCCACTGCACCTAATCGGTCGCCAAGTCCGCGTCCTGCTGCACGCGTGTGAGCTGGTGGTTTACGACGGCCGCATTGAGGTCGCCCGGCACGAGCGGCTCGGCTCGCGCGGCCAGGTGCGCCTGGATCTGGATCACTACCTGGAGGGATTGCTACGCAAGCCGGGCGCACTGCCTGGCGCCACCGTCTTGGAGCAGGCCCGGGCTATGGGCAAGTTCACTCCGGTGCACGACGCGTGGTGGGAGGCAGCTCGGCGAGCACATGGTGACGCGGCCGGCACGCGCGCTCTGATCGAAGTGCTCTTGCTGCACAGGCACATGACCCATGAGCAGGTTATCGCCGGGATTGCTGCCGCATTGCGCGCCGGAGCCCTGACGGCCGACGCAGTGGCGCTGGAGGCACGCCGGGCAGCCGAAACTCAGCCACCGGTTGCGCAGCACGACCAGCCCTCCGCCGATGAGGGCAAGCCCGCCCCGGTGATCTCGTTGACCCAGCGACGCCTAGCCACGTTGCCTCCAGACGAACGGCCGCTGCCGTCGGTGTCCGCCTACGACCAGCTGTTGCGCTACCCCCGGCCGTCGGCCGAGGGCTCCACCACTTAGGGAGTCCAGCCATGACCACTCGTCACCGCGGTTTGACTGAACCGGCCGCTGATGCCGCCATCGACGCCGCCTGCCGCAACCTGCGCCTGCCCACCATGCGCGGGCAGTTCTCCGAACTCGCCGACGCCGCCGCCCGTGACCAGATGACCTATCGCGGGTTTCTGGCCGAGCTGTTGATGGCCGAGTGTGACGAGCGCAATCGCCGCCGATCCGAGCGCCGGATCAAAGCCGCGGGCTTTCCCCGTGACAAGGCGCTACGCACCTTCGATTTCGACGCTAACCCGCACATCGATCCTGCTGCCATCCACACCCTCGCCTCCTGCGAATGGGTCAAGAAAGGGCTGCCGCTCTGCTTGATCGGCGACTCGGGCACCGGCAAGTCCCACCTGCTGATCGCACTGGGCACCGAGGCCGCCATGGCTGGATTCCGGGTCAAATACGTGCTGGCCACCAAGCTGGTCAATGAACTCGTCGAGGCTGCCGACGACAAGCAGCTGACCAAGACCATCGCCCGCTACGGCCGGGTCGACCTCCTCTGTATTGATGAGCTCGGCTATATGGAACTCGATCGGCGTGGAGCCGAACTGTTATTTCAGGTGTTGACGGAGCGAGAGGAGAAGAACAGCATGGCGATCGCCTCCAACGAATCCTTCTCCTCCTGGACCAAGACCTTCACCGCCCCCCGCCTCTGCGCCGCGATCGTCGACCGGCTCACCTTCGGCGGCAATATCATCGAGACCGGAACCGACTCCTACCGCCTGGCCCATACCCAGGCCCGCATCCAACGCGAGACAGGCGTCGGCTAAGGAACTGGTTCTCTCGATTCACCTGCGCGGCAGCAGGATCGCGGCGGTGCACATCACGCCCGCGGCGGCGAAGAGTGATGTCCGTGTATCGGCCCAGGTCGCCAGCAGGCCGCCGAGGAGGATGAACAGCGGCTGGGTGACCGTCGTGGCGAACGACCACAAGGTGGCCACCCGGGCCATCAGGTGGTCGGGGGTCTGCAACTGGCGATAGCTCGCCATGGTGGAGTTCGCCGCGCCGGCGAACAAAAGCACCATGCCGAACCCGAAGCCGCACATCAGCAGGCCGAAGGAGCCGGGCATGGCCGCAGGGATCAGGAAGTACCACGGGCCGCGCAGCATGCTGGCCCACCACAGGGCGCGCACGGCGCCCAGCCGGGTCACCAGTTTCGGGGCGAGTCTGGCGCCGACGAATCCGCCCAGGGAGGGCACTCCCATCAGCAGCCCGTACTGCCAGGCGGCGAAGTGCAGGTCACGCAGGTAGAACACGGCGCTCACCGACGCCGCCATCGAGCTGGCGCCGGCGAAGGTCACCCAGCTGATCAGGATCGGCCGCAGGGTCGGATGCCCCCAGGCGAAGCGCCATCCGGCAAACAGCTCCGCACGCCACGAAGAGTGCCGCTCGCGTACGGGCGGGGCCGGTTCGGGACCGCGGAGAGTTTTGATCGCCAGCGCGCTGAACAGAAAAGACAGGGCATCGATGACCAGGGAGCCCACCGCGGTGAGGAAGCCGATGAGCGCGCCCGCGATGGACGGGCCGACCGAGATGCTGAGCCAGCGTGTCGATTCCAGCCGGCTGTTGGCGTCGACCAGACGGTGTGCGGAGACCAGTGCTTTGAGGTGGGCTTGTGCCGCCGCGGCGAACGCGATCTGGCACGAGGCGTTGATCACGGCGATCACGCACAGCTGCGCGAAGGTCACCGCGTCAAGGAACGCGGCGATCGGGACGCTCGCCAGGCAGGCGAACCTGATGATGTCAGTTGTGATCATCACTGGACGTTTGCGCCGGAACTCGACATGGCTTCCGAGCGGAAAGGCCAGGGTTGCGGTGGTGATCGCGGTGAGGGCGGCCAAAAGGGCGACCTGGAACGTCGAGGCTTCGACGACGGCGACGGCGATGACGGGCAGTGCCACCATCCCCACGGCCGATCCCAGCTGGCTGATGGTCAAGCCCGTCCAAAGCCGCCGGAAGTCCTTATGTCCTCGGATGCTTTCCTGGGGGGAACTCATTCCGCCTTATTGTGCCGCAGCAACCGGTTCGAAGATCTCCCGGACCGGTGGAAACCGATCAGGACTTGACGGCAACAGCGAGACCGCCGGTCACGTCTCAGCAGGCAGGGATAGGAGTACTGGCGCGATCAAGTGGGGCCAATCAATTCGTTCGCAACAGATGCCGATGACCGCCTACTGGGGCCAAGAGACCTGTTCCTTCGGGGCCAAGAGATTAGTTCAAAGCCACTGGGGATCGCATTCAGCCAAATCTCACAGCTCCAGCGGCGCCACCTATCGCTCACATCCGCCATCTATCGTTCACAGCCACAGCCAGGAGGGCCGCGTTCACGATGGCGATGTCAGGTCCGCCGACAGCGCCGGCCACCATGCACAGGGCCACCGCCTTCCCGCCCTCTTGGATCACGGCGTTGGCGAAGGCGTCGCTCTGGCTCCGGCCACCTCAGGAAACGGGGGAGCGACGCCGGGCGGGGCGTCAACGACCAGATGGGAAGTCATGCTCGGTAGTTCGCGCGCAGTCGCGTGCCGCTCGCCGACAACTCCCGATCCAGGAACCGCCGCAGCAGGGTGCGCGGTGACTCCAACCTCTAGGTAAGGCTCATTCTCGCCGCCGGGCCGGCAGAGAGGTGAAACGCCTGTGGAAGGCCGGTAAGACCCGACCCGTGAAAACGGCGAGGGCACGGCCCGGTGAGGCAGGAAACCCGGCCTGTTGAGGGCTGGAATCCTCCGGCTTCAGCCGTGGGAGGAAAGTTAACAGCTGGCAGGCGTCCAACCGCAGACCGCATGATCGGCCCAGAACGTAGAATGTGGCGCTGGCCCGGCTATTTGGGCATGCCGAACAAGACTATGGTCGTCGCTTGTGGCTCTCACTAGTCGTTTTGCGCTGATCGAAGCGCTGGCCTCCGGCCGACCGGAGGATCTACTGGGTATGGCGGAAAGCTCATGGCTGGACTTCAAGAGTTCGCCCTACCAGTTGGACGTGGACAAAAACAGATTCGAGCTGTGTAAGGACGTGGCCGCCTTCGCCAACGCCCAGGGCGGGCTGCTGGTGCTCGGGATCGGCGCCGAAAAGAAGAGCCATCAGGCGCTGGAGGTCGCGAGCACGTGCCAGCCCTTTCCCCAGAACAAGGCGAATGTCGACCGCTACATAGACACGCTGAATGAATATCTGCGTCCTCGCGTCACCATCAGCCACTCCTGGTACGCGGATCTAGGCAGGAGCTCACCCGAGGGCACCGTTGGATACCTGGTGATTGAGGTCGACCCGGTACCAGAGCCGGATCGCTACGTCATCGTGCGTCGCACCCTCAACGACAAGGAGAAGTTCGCCGAAGGACTCGCGATCCCGATCCGTCATAGCGATCGGACCATCTATCTGCCCTCCGAAGATGCCTACCGGCTGATCAACGAGGGGCTGCGGGGGCGAGATGCTCCCCGGGGTGCCCCCGGGCCAGCGGGCGGCAAACTTCACGAGGCCGCCGCGGAAGACTTGCAGACGCTGGAGCGGCTCCAGGACTGGGGCGACGTTCCCGTACTCTTCTGGCAGAGCGTCCCACCCTCCTCCGCAGGGATCTTGCCTGCCTTCTACAGCGACAGCGGTGTTCACGGAGCGTTGAAGAAGCAAGATGTTCTACGGCCTTCCGGATTCAACTTCCGTGATAACTATGGGCGCTTGCAGATCCATGAGGGGGCGATGTTTCTTGGCCGCGGCCGCTGCGCGCTTCTGATCCGCCCCGATGGCCTCATGACCGCCGGCGCCGTGGCCACGCCCGACATGCTGTGCTGGGCGATGGAGCAGCGCAATCAGCCTCAACGGATCAACGCCCACGTATTGAGCGAGCTGACCCTGGAGTACTTCCGCCTCGCGGACACGCTGGTTGTTCCCCAGGTCCCCGGAACCTGGCGACACCGAATCGCCACGCGCCGTTTTCAAGGTGAGCAGCCACGCACGCTGGGATCAGGGGCCCAGCGACTCGATACGTTCCTCAGTCCAGCACGGCCGGCCAGCGCGGATTTTTGGGATCAAACCTGGCAAGCGGTAGGCGACCCAGAACGAGATGCCTTCGAGGCGCTCAGCCGGATCTATGCGCTGTTCGGCCTGGACGCCACCGCCAATCCCGACGTCCTCGACGACCGGGTCGCCACACAACGCTTCTACGGCGACTGATCTGGCCCCGGCCCGAACTCGTCGACGAGGCCCCCGGTGCCGTCCGGCACGCCGACTCCATCGCCCGGCGCGGTCGCGCGGTTGCCGTCACCC
>NZ_JBEXUE010000552.1:0-6123 GCF_040614275.1 Streptosporangium sp. NPDC006013 | reverse complement strand
GCGAGACACCACCTGACCGATCCTCGCCACGGCAAGATCCGCAGGACAGGGCCTAGGAGACCACGTCCTTGCTCCGGAAGCGGCGGAAGGCGAACGCGATCAGAATCGCCGAGTAGGTGACCGCGACGGCCACCCCCTTGAGCATGCCCTCGTAGGAGGGCTGGGGCGCCAGGGCGTCCAGCCACGCGTTGTTCCAGAAGGTCGGCAGGAACTCCCTGAGCGAGCCGAGCGCCTCGACCGCCTGCAGGATGTTACTGACGATCACCAGGCCGACCGCGCCGCCGACCGCGCCCAGCGGGGAGTCGGTGCTGACGGAGAGCAGGAAGGCCAGGGCCGCGACCACGAACTGGCTGACCAGGGCGTAGCCGATCACCACGCCGAACCGGGGCAGCACGTCCAGCGCGGCGATCGTCTCGCCGGTCCCCGGCACCCGGACGTCGTTCCAGCCGAAGGCGAGGGTGCCGGCCAGCAACGCCATCACCGGCAGGCAGACCACCGCCGCCGCCGAGTAGCCCATCGCGACGACCAGCTTCTGCCGCAGCAGCCGGTCGCGCGGGATCGGGGAGGCCAGCAGGTAGCGCAGCGACGACCAGCTGGCCTCGCTGGCCACGCTGTCGCCGCAGAACAGTGCCACCGCGACCACCAGCAGGAAGCTCGCGGACACCGACAGGGCGAACGCGGCGAAGTTCAGGCCGCCCTCGACGGCCAGGTCGGAGATGCGCAGCGAGGTGCCGGGCTGCCCCGACCCGGCGCCGACCTTGAAGGCGATCACCAGGATCCACGGCAGCGCGAGCAGCAGGCCGAACATCACCAGCGTGCGGCGCCGCTTGAACTGGCGGACGATCTCCACGGCGAGCGGCAACGTGCGGCCCGGCGCGTACCCGCGCGCCGAGCCGTTTCGCGAGAGGCCGCCCGGAGAGCCGGTCGGGGTGGTGAGGGCGGCGTTGGAGTCGCTCATGCCTTGTTTCCGATCAGGTCCAGGAAGACGTCCTCCAGGCGGGTGCCCGAGCCGTTGACCGGGGTGCGGCTGGCCAGCAGCTCGCGCACGGTCCCGGCGGTGACCAGGCGCCCGCGGTGCATGACCACCGCGTGGCTGCAGGTCTGCTCGACCTCCGACAGCAGGTGGCTGGAGACGATGACGGTGCGGCCCTGATCCGCGTAGCGGATCAGAACCTCGCGCATCTCGCGGATCTGGGGCGGGTCGAGCCCGTTGGTGGGCTCGTCCAGTACCAGCAGATCGGGCAGGCCGAGCATGGCCTGGGCGATGGCCAGGCGCTGGCGCATGCCCTGGGAGTAGGTGCGGACGGCGCGGTCCAGGGCCTTGCCGAGCCCGGCGATCTCCAGGGCCTCGGCGAACCTGGCGTCCTCGGCGGGCCGCCCGGTCGCCTTCCAGTACAGCTCCAGGTTCTCGCGGCCGTTGAGATGCGGCAGGAAACCCGGTCCCTCGACGAACGAGCCGAGCCTGGACAGGACCGGGGCGCCGGGCACGACCCGGTGACCGAAGATCCGGATCTCGCCGCCGTCGGGCCGGATCAGGCCCATCAGCATGCGCAGGGTGGTGGTCTTGCCCGCCCCGTTGGGGCCGAGCAGGCCGAGCACCTGGCCGTGCTCCACGGTGAACGACAGGTCGTCCACCGCGCGCTCGCCGTTCCGGTACGCCTTGGTCAGCCCACTGATCCGCAGCGGTACGGAGTCCAGTTCGGGATCGTGCTCGTCGGTGGTGCGGCGGCGCCCGGCGAGCAGCAGGACGGCCGCGACGACGAGGGATGCCAGCGGCAGCGCCCAGATCCACCAGGCGGGGCTGGTCGAGGGGGTGCGCAGGGCGGCGTGGGTGGGGACGGTCACGGCCGGAGAGGCCAGGGCGACCTGGTGGACGGCCGGGGCCGTCGGGGTGCTGTAGGCCAGGTCGGTGGTGGTGAACGCGACCCGCAGCCGGTGTCCGACGTCGAATCTGTGGTCGATGGCGGGCAGGGTCACCGTGGCCTCGCCCGAGCCGTCCGCACCGATCGCGATCCTGAGCGGGGCGACGAGCCCCTCGGGCAGGACCGGCGCCTGGGTCGCGCCCGCGACGTCGTAGAGCTTGGCGAACAGGGTGACCTCGCCCGCCGGGCTCTTCGTCCCGTCGCTCCCGGCCCGCGCGCCGGGCGCGGGTTCCGAGGTCACCCGGACCCGTACCGTCGAGCTGCCGGTGACCTGGAGCGGGGCGGTCAGCGGGGCGGAGTCGAAGGTGGCGCTCTGCCCCGCCATGTCGATGGACAGGTTCACGCCTGAGCCACCGCCGAGGCTGCCGAAGCCGGGCACCGCGGAGATCGAGGAGGGAGAGCCGCCGGGCGGGCCGGCCACCGGCTGTTCGGGGCCGCTGAGCGGTACGGAGGTCTGGCCGCTGCCCGACAGTCCGGGGTAGCCGTCGGCCGTGGCGTGCAGCTGGACCGGGCGGCGGGTGCCGGGGTCGCGGCCGCCGTCGCGGGTGACCGTGAAGGCGCCGCCGGCCTGAGCCGCGTCGCCGGTCTCCTTCAGGTAGCGGTCGAACCAGCCGAGCGTTCTTTCGTGCAGCCAGTCGACCTCGCCGTTGCCGCCGTCGTGGCCGCCGTCGAACCAGGCGACCTGCACCGGGGCGCCGGTGGCGGCGATGGCCTTGGCGTTGGCGTCCGCGTGGCCCAGCGGGAACAGCGAGTCGCGCTGTCCCTGCAGCAGCAGCGTCGGAATCCTGATCTTCCCGGGCACCGAGATCGGGCTCGACCTGCGCAGCGTCTCCACCGCGCTCGCCGTCGCCCGGCCGCTCTGGGCCACCTGCTGGTACATGTCGCAGATCTCCGGCAGGAACCGGCCGCAGCGCACCTCCTCGGCGGTGAGCGGCCGCTGCTCGCCTTCGTCGTCCCCCTGGCCGGGGCCGAGGGCGGCCGGTGCGGGGCCGCCCCTGCTGAAGAAGAGCCCGGCCCACATGCGCTTGAACACCCCGTTCTGGGGCCCCTGCCCGGTGGCGTCGGGGAACAGCGCGTCGGCCAGGTCGTACCAGGTGATCTGCGGGACGATCGCGTCGATCCTGGGGTCGTGGGCGGCGGCCATCAGCGCGATGGCCCCGCCGTACGAGCCGCCCGCGATGCCCACCCGCGGGTCGCCCGCCGCGTCGAGCCGGACCTCGGGCCGCTTCGCGACCCAGTCGACCAGCTGGCGCACGTCCTTGACCTCGTAGTCGGGGGAGTTCAGCGCGATCTGCCCCGAGGAGCGGCCGAAGCCCCGCGCCGACCAGGTCAGCACGGCGTAACCGTCCTGGGCCAGCCGCACCGCGGCGTCCCTGACGCTCTGCTTGCTGCCGCCGAAGCCGTGCGCGAGCAGCACCGCCGGAGCCCTGCCGCCTCCGGCGGGAGGGAAGAAACTCGCGTCCAGCGTGACCCGCTGGTCGTCGCCCGGCCCGTCGAGCACTGTGATCATCTGCTCCTGGGCCCGTACGTCCGGTGCGGACGGCCAGACCAGCCAGGCCACGACGCCGACGGCCAGCACGGCGACCACCGCGATCCAGGTGGCCGACCTTGCCCCACGTTTCACCAGTTCTCCTTGAGCGTGGGAATCCCCTCCCGGCGAAAGAGGGAGGGATGTCACGGCGTGAGCTTACTGATCCAAGCTGAGATGCTCCTGAGACGACTCTCAGGAGCGTCCCCGCGGGTCATCCAAGCAAGGATGATCACCTGTGCCGGAAGGGTGACGGTCGCCCCGATGGCTCGGGGATGTCCCTGATTGCGGACTGAGGTGGAGGGCGGCATCATTTCGACACGTGAAGCCAGTAGAAAGCCTCCGAAGAAGAGCCACTCCGGTCATCGAGTGGGCTCTGCCGTATTGGACGCGAGGAAAGGCCGGCAGGGAGACCCCGGAGGACCTGTTCAGGCTCCTCTACTTCGGGTGGCTGGTGGCTTTCTCCTTCAAGGTGCTCGGGGCGTCCTGGGACGTCTCCTGGCACTTCAAGTGGCTCCGTGACGATCTGGCCCCGCCGCACCTGCTCAACAGTGTCGGCACCGCCATCGCCCTCGCGCTCACCATCATCCACATCTACACCGGCTACGGCGTCGACAAGCTCGCGCAGCGCCTCATCACCTGGGGCACGGCGATCTTCCTGATCGCGGTACCGCTCGACCTGATCAACCACCGGGTCAACGGGCTCGACATCACCTCGTGGAGCCCGTCCCACCTGATGCTCTACATCGGCACGCTCTTCATGGTCTGCGGCGTCCTCTGGGGCTGGTTCATCCGGGCGGTTCCCGGCCGGACGCGCACGCTGGTCCTCGGCGGGCTCTTCGTCTTCCTCTTCGAGAACGTCTGGTTCCCGGAACAGCACCAGGAGTACGGGGTCTACGGCCTCGCCGCCTGGGACAGGGGCGAGCCGGACGCGGAACCGATCCTGATCAGGTTCGCCGCCGACCAGATCGGCCTGCCGGTGGACGACAGGGCGGTGGCGCTCCACTTCACGCTGCCCGTGCCCGACCAGCTCTACCCGCTCTACGCCGTGATCGCCGCCATGCTGGTGGCCGTCTGCGCCCGGGCGATGATCGGCCGGATGTTCTCCGCCACCGCGGTGGTCGGCGCCTACGTGGCCTTCCGCGCCCTGATCTGGCCCCTGCTCGCGGTCGCCGACTTCCCGCACTCGGCGGTGCCGGTCTTCCTGATCGCCGGGGCGCTCGCCGTCGACCTGGCGTTCCTGATCAGAATGCCCGTGGTCAGGGCGCTGGTCGGCGCACTCGGCGTCACCCTCATCGTCGACCAGGCGCTCCGCTTCCAGCACGAGACGCTCATGGCGCCCCCGCTGGTGCCCCTCACGACCATGCTGATCGGGGGAGCGGGACTCGCTGTCCTGTGGCTGGCGGCCGAATGGGCGTGCGGCCGCTACACGCTCCGGGCTCAGGACAGGGAGGCCGTGGTCAGCGCCACCGCCACCCCGTAGGCGAGCCCCATCACGGTGATCTCGGCCGCCGCCCACGCGACGACCGCCGTCGCCCGCCGCTCCGCGATGTGCGGCAGCAGGCGGAAGCGGATGTGGGCGGCGAACGGGATCAGCAGCGCCACACAGGCGACCTTGACCACCACCAGCGGGCCGTACTCACCGCGCAGCAGCGCCCCCGGCAGTTCCACCCCGGGGGTGAGGGCCATCGTGGCGAGCCCGTTCACCAGCCCGGAGACGCTGACCAGGACCAGCGCCAGGGTGGCCAGCCTGGAGAACTTCGGCAGTACCCGCGCCAGCAGCTCCCGGTCCGCGGCGACCAGCAGGATGATCGTGAGCAGGCCGCCGGTCCAGGCCGCCGCGCCCATCACGTGCAGCTCCATTGAGATCATGATGGGGTCGTGCCAGACCGAGTCGACGGCGTGGCCGGTGACCGGGATCGGCAGCAGCCCGAAGAAGGCGATCACGATCCGCAGCTCGGCGGGGACCTTCTCGCCGTACCGCACGGCCAGCAGCCCGATCCCGGCGTAGGAGAGCGCGCAGGCGGCGCTGAAGAGCATGCCCTGCCCGGCGCCGACGCCGTCGACGTACGCGGCGATCATCGACGGAGTGGGGATCAGCCCGGGGTTCAGCTCGGCCGTCTGGAAGACGATGATGACCAGTGCCAGCAGCGCCCACGCCCAGGCGAAGGTCACAGCCATCGGCCGCGCCCGGCGCATCACCGGCTCGGTCCGCTCGGGGTCGTCGAACCCGAGCATCTTCGGCAGCAGGCTCAGCCCGACCACCGCCACCGCCGCCAGGTCCAGCAGCACCCGCAGTACCGGCAGGCCGTACTCCACCAGCGGCCCGGGGATGACGATCCCCGGCACCGCCTCCTGCGCGGTGAACGCGGTCGCGGCCAGCACGGCCAGCACGGCACCCGACACGAACCCGCCGGCCACCAGCCTCCTGGCGGTGCCGGCCTCGGGGACCCGCTCGGTGGTCACGGTCATCTCGCGCCCCCCTCCTTCGTACGGCGCATCGCCACGACGGTGGCCCCGCCGAGCAGGACGATGGAGGCGGCGATCCACAGCACCGCCATCCCGGCCCCGCCGTTCTGCGCGGCCTCGGCGGGGCCACCGTCGTGGCGATGCGCCGTACGAAGGAGGGGGGCGCGAGATGACCGTGACCACCGAGCGGGTCCCCGAGGCCGG
>NZ_JBEXUE010000551.1:0-6167 GCF_040614275.1 Streptosporangium sp. NPDC006013 | reverse complement strand
GCCGGGAATCGCCGCGTTGAGCGCGGAGACCCGCTGCGCGCACTCACCGCACGTGCTCGGGTTCATCGGGATGATCTGGGCGACGAGGATCTTCACCCCGGCCAGTCCTGCGCCCCGGCACCCCGCCGCCGACCGTGCCCGAGACGGACACCCCGGGCACGGACATCCGCATCGGGTACGCCAGATGCTCCCACCTCACCCAGGAACTGCAGTCGCAACTTGACGCGCTCAGCGCGCACGGTATTCCCCGCGACAAGATCTTCTCCGAGAAGATCAGCACCCGAGTCCGCCCCCAGTTCGAGTCCGCCCTCACCCTGGCCCGCGAGATCAAGGCCCACGCCCCGCACTGCCGCGTGCTGTTCACCGTCTATGAGATGAAGCGGCTGGGCCGAGACGCCGCCGAGCTCACCGCCCTGGCCGACCACCTGACCGCCCACGGCCTGATCCTGGAGATGCTGGCCGGCCCGCTGCCTGGCATCTACGACCCCAACGGTCCCGGCCGCATGCTCTTCGGCTTCTTCGCCGCCATGGCCGAAACCGAGCGCGAAGCCATCCGCAAAGCCACCCTGGAAGGACTCGACGCCGCCGCCCGCAAGGGCAAGCACGGCGGCCGCCCACCCGTCATCACCGACGACATGCTGCACACCGTGCTCCGCCGCCGGGCAGGCGGCGAGTCCGCCGAACAGATCCGCCCCGACCTGACCATCCCCACCGGCAAGCGCAAGGGACAGAACCCCGGCCTGGCCAGCATCTACCGGGTGCTCGCCGAGCACGAGAAGGCCCAGGCATACCCCGAAGCCGTCGCCCAAGCCCGCGCCGACTTCGCCGAACTCAAGGCAGACGCCTGACCACATCACCGCAGGCCAGAGCCATGTCCGTTGGATTTTCGGCCAGGACCCCAGGGACCCCAAACAGCCGGCCGAATGGGTCGTTCCAGTCGTAGACCGAGCCGCCCAGCCCGAGGTGCGATCCTTGGACACACTGACATGATCGGCATTACCCGAGAGGTCCGTCTCAGCTTTCCCGAGGCCCGGCTGGTGCGACAGGACGTTGCCTTTCCAGAGCTCGCCCACTGCCTGCCCGAGCATCGGGTGGACGTCCTGTGGACCACCGCGCCCGTGCGACATTCCGCCGTGGACTCCTGCCCTCTGGCCACCACCAGTGCGCGCATCGGCGTGGTCGCCGCTTCCCTATGGTCTCGACCACCTCGTTCCTGCCGGGCGGGAGCACGACCATTTGTACGGCGGCGCCGACCGGCACGGTCAATCTCGCGAGCAAACCGATCGCTCCCGATCGCTTGACGCATGCACCAACGGCACCCAAGGGCGCTCCGAAGACGACACTGGCGATCCACCACAGGGGCGGTTCGGACCCGTACCAGGGGAACTGCCCGTCGCTACGGATGGTGTCCACGATGCTGTAGGCGGCTGTGGCCGCAAGCAGGGCCAGTGCACCAGCCGCCCCACGGATCAACGGTCCGCAATTGCTACAGGCCGAAGAGGCCATGTGGGCACGGTTCGCTTCTGCGTGCCCTTCGTGTCAGGGCCACGGCGGCTCTGGTGACCACCACCACGACCGTTAACTTCAAGGACCTGTTTAGGGTGGATTTCCAACTCACGGGAATCTATATTCCCGTGAGTTATCGGGCGCCGGGCAAGACGGCGTGCATGAATCGGTATGCGGAGGTTCCCAGCGAAGGAGCAGGTGGGTCAGCCGGCCTACGACCTGCCTGCTCCTTAACGCCTCGTCGCGCTCGATCCAAGACCATCAGATGTTCAGGTCTCGACGTTGATGCATACGGCCGTCCCGGCCGAGCTCGATGACAGTGTCGATTCCAATCCGCTCGAGGAGTGCGAAGTCGTGGCTGACGACGAGAAGGGCCCCGCGGTACGCATCGAGGGCCTCTGCGAGCTGCTCGACGCTGGCGATATCGAGATTGTTGGTGGGCTCATCCAGGACCAGCAGCTGAGCCGGCGGCTCCGACAAGAGGAGTCGCGCGAGGGAGACGCGGAACCGCTCGCCGCCGGATAACGTACGCACCGGACGATCGGCGCTGTCGCCCCGCAGAAGAAGCCGGGCGAGTTGGTTGCGGATCGTGCCTGCTGGCGTCCCGGGGGCGACCGACTGCACATTCGCCATCGCGCTCGCATCGTCGTCGAGCCCGTCGAGACGCTGCGGGAGGTAGCCGACGAGCTCGGTCAGGAGACGCCCATGCGGCCGATCGGGCGCGGGAGCCGTGCCGCGGATGAGCTGCTCGATCAAAGTCGACTTTCCGGTGCCGTTCGCCCCGACAAGCGCGACCCGCTCCGGCCCTTGGATCACGAAGGTGCGGTCCTGGTCATGCAGCTCCGCGAGGCGCCTTCCGCGCGGAACGTCGGGATCAGGCAGGACGAGGGTGATGTGCTCCTCTTCGCGTACGCGGGCGTCCGCGGCGTCGACTGCGACTTGGGCCGCCTGGACCTTGTTGTCGAGCGTGGAGCGCAACGAGCCCGCGGACGCCTGGGCCTTGCTGGCGCGGTTGCCCGCCAGGATCTTCGGGATGCCGCCGTCCCTCTGGGTCTTCTTCGCAGTGCGCTCCCTGCGCGCCAGCTTCGTCTCCGCCTCGACGCGCTGCCGCTTCTCGACCTTGAGCGCCTGCTGGGCCGACCGCGCGGCTTGGACCGCCGCCGCCTGCTCTTGCTCCTGGTGTTCCTTCCAGGCGCTGTAAGGGCCGCCGAAGGTGTCGAGGGTGCCGCCGTAGAGCTCGGTGGTGTTCTCCATGTGCTCCAGCAGCTCGAGGTCGTGGCTGACCACGACGAGGGTCCCCGGCCACTGGTCGACGAAGTCGGCGAGCTTGGCGCGGGTAGGCCGGTCGAGGTTGTTTGTGGGCTCGTCGAGCAGGGTGATCGCAGTGCGGCGGATGCTCAGCCCGGTGATGGCGATGAGCATCGCCTCTCCGCCGGAGACCTCGGCCACGCGACGGTCGAGGTCTCCGGCGGTGAATCCGATCTGGTGTAGGGCTTCGTCAGCGCGGGACTCGATGTCCCAGTCATCGCCGATCGTGTCGAAGTGGCGTTCGTCGACGTCGCCGGACTCGATGGCCCTCATCGCGGCGATGATCCCATCGATCCCGAGGAGCTCGGCGATCGTCGCCTCTTGCCGGAGCGTGAGCGTCTGAGGCAGGTAGCCGACCTCGCCGATGGTGTCGATCTGGCCGACGGTCGGCTGCAGGATGCCTGCGATCAGCCGCAGCAGCGTCGACTTCCCGGCACCGTTGCGCCCGATCAAGCCGGTGCGGCCGGTGCTGAAGGTGCCGTTGACGCCCGAGAGTGCAACGGTGCCGTCTGGCCATTCGAAGGTCAGATCGCGGAAGGTGATGGCGGACTTCGTGGACATGGGTGGTGCTCCTCTTCGTTCTTTCCGTCAGCTGCGGAGGGGCGTGACGGGGATCAGTTCGGTGTTGACGAGAGCGGCGATCGTGGGGTCCGCCGCGAGGTATTTGGCGTGGAGCTGACCGCAAGCGGCATCAATGCCGGTGCCGAGCTGCCGTCGCCTCGTCGCATGCACGCCGCGCACGGTTAGCCCGCGCACGAACTCGTCTATTCGGATGGAGGACGGGGCTCGGTAGTCCGGTGGCGCTCCTGCCGCCTCGTTGTAGCGGATGACGCTGACGTGGAACAGCTCGGGCCGAGACCGCGCACGGACCAGTTCGGCGAGAGCAGCGAGATGGTCGTCGCTGTCGTTGACGCCGGCGATGAGCAGATAGGCGAGGTAGACCTTTCGGCGGCTCCTGGCGGCGTGCCGGTCGAGGATGTCGAGGCTCTGCGCGAGCGGGAAGCGTTCCTCGAGCGGGATGATGCGGGCACGCTCCTGCGCGAACGGTGAGTGCACGGACAGGGTGATTGTCACCTGTGGGTGCTCGTCGACCAGGCGGGTGAGGTTCGGCGCGAACCCCACGGTGGACACGGTCACCCGTCGTGCGGACATCCCCGCGTAGCCCGCGTCAGTCAGCAGGGTGAGCGCGTCGAACACGTGAGGGTTGGCGAGCGCCTCTCCCATCCCCATGAACGCGACACTCGCGGGTCGGGGCAGCCCTTCGCGGGTCCAGTGCGGGTGCATCACCTGGGCGACGATCTCGTCGGCAGTGAGGTTGCGGACCAGGCCCACCGCGCCGGTGGCGCAGAAGGTGCAGCCCAGGCCGCACCCAGCCTGCGACGAGATGCACATGGAGTCCCATCCGGCTCGATAGTGAGACACGACGGTCTCGATGCGGACGCCGCTTTCGGACGTGAACAGCACCTTCTCAACCTGTTCGTCTTGTTGGACTTCCAGCGTGGTCAGGGGGTGCAGCCGTGGACCGAATCGTTCCGCGAGATCGGCACGCAGGCCGGCCGGCAGCACATGAACGTCGGCGAAGGTCTCGGCCGTCGAGCTCTGCCACGCGGCGATGAGCTGACCAAAGCGGAACGCAGGCGCACCGGTCTGTGCGAGATGGTCGCGAATGCGCATCCAGCGGCTCCTCGTGGTCAGGACAGTGCTCACGTGTCACCGCCCGTCGGAGGCAAGACCTCACGACCCCGGTAGACGCCGCAGTGCTGGCACGCGCGGTGCGGCGGGGTGGGCCTGCCGCAGGCGGGATTCATGCAGGTGGTGAGCGCCGGGGCGCTCGTCTTCCAGTGAGCGCGACGGTGACGGGTGCGGGAACGCGACGTGCGGTGCTGCATGGCCATGGCCTTTCGTGGGTGGTTTCGAATGCCAACGGAACTGGCGGGACAACCGACCACGGGCCGTGAGTCACTGCGGCGAGAGATTCGATCAGGGCTGCCGGGGCACCATCTGCGTGCGGCGCTATGCCGCTGCCCAAGTGCTGGGCGATGGATGAAGGAGCACGGGGAGGATCGAAGTCGCGCGCGTTCGCAGGCACAAACCGGGGACCGAGGTCGGTGCGGTGCGAACGTGCCGGCAAGTCTCACGCAGAGGTGTCAACGCCTCGGACGGGCGGACTCACGCTGCTGCGCGAGGAGAACGGTCATTCACCAGCGTGGGCATCGCCCACACGAATGAAAGCCACCGGCAGTTCGGTGGCTAGATTCTGTCGACCTCAATCTCCATGGCACCCATCGTAACAAAGACCTCCTACGAGTTCGAATCCGAATGGGACCGGGCCCGGTACCGCGGCCTGTTTCTGCCGTATGCCGGTGGCACCCGATGTAGACCAGCTGATCGACCTTGACGTGCCCGTGGAGTCGATGCGCGGACGCTACGGTACAAAAGCGTGGGGCGCTCCGAGTCCTGATGTGGGGGCCGCTCGGCCGGCACCTCAGCCCTTGACGAACCGTTCTGGTGCCGCGAACGCATGATCATGAGATGGAGCGCCGGAATCGCGCCGAGGACGCCGATGGCCGCGGCCGTGAGGAGCATCGCGCCCAGGCCGTCCAGCTGATAGGGGACGCCGAGGACGGCCACGCCCGCGGCGATCCCGATCTGCTTGGCCGTGTTGGCGATGCCCGCCGCAGCGCCTGGCGCGACCACGCCCTCGTCGAACGAGGCAGTTAACGATGACGTGACAAAGGCCCCTGAGATGAACTTCGCGTGTGCCACTGACGGTTTCTCCGCGCGCGACAGTCGGCGCCGGTCCGGTGTCCGATCGCAGGGGCCGAAACGGTGAGCGGAACCGGCGCCTGAGGGCGCGGTCCGGGTTCGCGTGGGAGAAGCTGAGAGCTCTCCTCGCGGAGTGGGGTCGTCGCGGGTCGCCAGCCGGTAAGACGGGCTTATCCATCATCTTGCTGCCGGGAAATTCATCAGCGCCGCCCGGGGTACGGGTCGCGTGGGGAAGGCGCCGGCGAGGGTCACGGCGCTGCCCGCTGCGTGCTCTACCGAGCGTGCTCGGGGGTGGACGTATCGTCGCGAAGCGACGATACGCTAGCACTGTCTCGTATGACAGTTCGTTCTTTCTGATGGATCTTCAGTCTGAATTATCTGGTCTATCTCTCTGGTTTCGCGCTTTCGTGATCTTGATCTCTGTGCTGCTTGCCTGTTTTTGGTGATCTTTGCTGTGTGGTTCTGAGTGCCCGTTCCTTCGTGCCGTCCTCGGTCTGGTGGCTACCGGCCTCGGGGTCCCCGTAGTATCGGCGAAATTTTCAACGGATACGCAGGTCAGAGCTCCCTTAAGGACCTTCGGGCACAGC
>NZ_JBEXUE010000550.1:0-6187 GCF_040614275.1 Streptosporangium sp. NPDC006013 | reverse complement strand
CGACAATCTCACAGCGAGTCGCCTCGCCTATGCGGCGGAAGTGTTCGACGGAAACAACCTCAGCAGAACTGCGGCGTCCTTATCGTACGCAGCAGTCACCGCGTCGTCGGTGACCTGGGCGCGGAACGGGTCGCCGCGCCACCGGTCGAGGCGGCCCGGCGGTACGACGTCGACGTGCCCGTTGAGCAGCAGCGACCGGCCGCCGCCGGCGCCGGACACGACGCCGCAGGCGTTGTCGCGGCCCCGCTCCACGGTGACCTTGGTGACCTCGGCCCCGGCCTCGGCGTACAGGTCGCCGAGCAGCGCGCTGACATCGCCCTCCGCCCCGACGATCTTGTCGTACTCCTGGCCGGGGTAGCGCGGGTTCACGCTGGGGATGGCGATCGCGTCGGCCAGGCTGGAGACCATCCGCTCGGCGAGCAGGTCGACCTGCTCCAGCACCCGGCGGGTCACGTCGTGTTCGGTGGTCATACGGTCTCCTTCGAGGTGGTGGGAAGGGGCTCCGGAGCGGGGGTGCGGGACCGCCGGAGCGAGGTGAGGACGGAGTTCGCGATGCCGGCCAGGCCCTTGGGGGCGATCCAGAGCACCACGAGGATCAGCATGGCGATCACCATGTCGCGCCAGGCTCCGGCATCCTGCAGCACGTCGGAGACCAGGGTGACGACCACGGCGCCGACGATCGGCCCGTAGACGCTGCCGCTGCCGCCCAGGAAGATCATGCTGAGCAGCAGGGTCAGGTAGCCGAAGCCGAAGACGTCGGTGCTGACCACGCCGTTGAGGAAGGCGTTGAAGCTGCCGGCCACCCCGGCCACGGCCGCGCCGATCATGAAGACGATCAGGTGCTGGCGCACCCTGGAGACGCCCCGGCTGGTGGCCAGCGCCTCGTTGTCGCGCAGTGCCAGCAGCGACATGCCCAGGGTCGAGCGGGTCAGCATCCGTACCAGCACGGTGACCGCGAACAGCAGCGCGGCGCCGAGGAAGTAGTAGCCGATCCGGCCGTCGGCCCGCAGGCTGACGTCGCCCAGGCTGAGCCGGGGGATGCCGACGATGCCGTTGGATCCGCCGGTCAGGCCCGCCTGCCCGAGCACCAGGTAGATGCAGAGCTGGGAGAAGACGTATGTGGCCAGGCCCACGTAGATGCCGCGCAGCCGCAGCACCGGCAGGAACGCCACCAGCGAGGCCAGCAGGGCCGACAGCCCCGAGATCGGCAGGGCCAGCCACGGGTCGATGCCGGTGCGGGTGGCCAGGATGCCCGTGGTGTAGGCGCCGATGCCGAAGAACCCGATCTGGGCGAAGTTGAAGATGCCGGCGAAACCGAGGGTGAGGTTCCAGCTCATGGCGAGCACGCCGTACATAGTGAAGAGGATCAGCAGCAGCCGGGCGTGCGGGTCGGTGAAGATCAGTGGCAGGGCCACCAGGACTATCGCGTAGACCGGCCAGCCGGCCCAGGAGCGCAGGTTGGTCATGACGTTCACGCGCTCCTCACCCTGGTCCGCAGCAGTCCCTCGGGTTTGACCAGCATGATCACGATCATTGCGAGGAAGACCAGGACCGGGCTCCAGGAGAGCCCGAAGTAGTAGGTGGTGACGGCCTCGAGCAGGCCGATGGCGTACGCGCCGGCGATGGTGCCCGCCAGGCTGCCGGCTCCGCCGAAGGCGAGCACCACGAAGGCCCGCAGCAGCGGGTCGCCGCCCATGCCCGGGGAGATGAACTGCATGCTGCCGAGCAGCGCCCCGGCCACGGTGGCCAGGCCGATCGCGACCACGACCACGAAGACGTAGACCCGGCGCGGTGCGATGCCGAGCAGCTGGGCGTGCTCGCGGTTCTGTTCCAGCGCCCGTACGGTCAGCCCGATGCCGGTGCGTTTGAGGACCAGGGCCAGCAGGCCTACCAGCAGCGGGGCCAGCAGGATCGTGACGAGCTGGCTGCCCTGGGCGACCGCCCCGGCGACCTCGACGCGCGCGCCACCGAACGGCGGGAGCTGCTTGATCTCCGGCCCCCAGATCAGCTGGGCGCCGCTCTGCAGCAGCATCGTGGCCGCCAGCGTGGCGACCATCACCAGCATGTCGCCTCCTGGGCGCCGGATGAACGGGCTGACCAGCAGGAACTCGTAGGCCAACCCGATCAGCGCCATCGCCGCCACGGCGCCGAGCAGCGCGACCGCCACCGGCAGCCCGCCGGCGTCGAGCAGCGTCCAGGTCAGGTAGGCGCCGAACATCATCAGCGCGCCGTGTCCGAAGTTGAAGACCCGCAGCGTGGACCAGATCAGCGTCAGCCCCGCCGCCATGAGCATGTAGAGGCCGCCGAGGACGAGCGTGCTCGTCACGATGACACTAATGCCGTCCATCGGCGGTCCCTCCCAGGAAGAGCGACATCATCTCGTCGCGGCTGCGGCTGCCGTCCGACGCGCCGCTGTCCACCACGTCGCCGTGCAGGA
Organism: Streptosporangium sp. NPDC006013; assembly: GCF_040614275.1. NCBI lineage: Bacteria > Bacillati > Actinomycetota > Actinomycetes > Streptosporangiales > Streptosporangiaceae > Streptosporangium > Streptosporangium sp. NPDC006013. The sequence continues at coordinate 3,750 of NZ_JBEXUE010000550.1, read as the reverse complement.
TGACGTGGTAGCGGTCGGTCAGGTCGAGCACCAGGTCCATGTCGCCGTCGATCAGGATGACCGACGAGACCTCGGCGCGGACCCGCACGATGCACTCGCTCAGCTCGTGCTTGACCTTCGGTGACAGGCCCAGCGTGGGCTCGTCGAGGATCAGCAGCGTGGGCCGGGCCATCAGGCCCATGCCGAGGCTGGCCATCTGGCGCTCCCCGCCGCTGAGCGTGCCGGTGAGTTGCCGGCGCCGTTCCTTGAGCTTGGGGAAGACCGAGAACACCTGGTCGATCCCGTCCCGCCAGGTCGAGGAGTGCCCGCTGGAGGACGCGGAGAGCCGCAGTGCCTCCTCCACGGTCAGTTGCGGGAACAGCCGCGAGCCCTGCGGCACGTGGATGAGCCCGCGCCTGACCAGGCTGCCGGGGGACTCGCCCCTGGTGTCCCGCCCGGCGAAGGCGATCGTGCCGGAGGCGGCCCGGTGCAGGTTGGAGACGCAGCGCAGCAGCGTGGTCTTGCCGTGGCCGTTCGGCCCCAGCAGCCCGATCGCCTCGTGCTGTCCGACGCGCAGCGAGATGCCGCGCAACACCTTCGCCTGGCCGTAGCCGGCGGTGAGGTTCTCCACGGTCAGCAGATCGCTCATCGCGCGGCCCCCGGTCCCAGGTAGGCTTCGACGACCCTCGGGTCGGACAGGACCTCGGCCGGCCGGCCGGTCACGATGATCCGGCCGCTGTCGAGGACCGCCATCCGGTCGGCGAGCGCCTCCAGCACCGACAGCACGTGCTCGATGATCACCATGGTGACGCCCGTGCCGTGCACACCGGCCAGCAACCGGATCAGCGCGTCCTGGTCGGCCGGGTCGAGGCCGGCCGCGGGCTCGTCGAGCAGCAGTACCGAAGGGCCGCTGACCAGCGCGCCGGCGATCATCAGGCGTTTGCGGTCGATCAGCGAAAGCCCGTCGGCCGGGCGGTTCAGGTCGCCGCCGAGCTCCACCGCGTCCAGCGCCTCCCGGCACCGGGCGAGGTTCCAGCGCCCGGCCCTGCCCGCGCCGCCGTACGCCGAGCCGATGCGGACGTTCTCCAGCACGCTCAGCGACTCGAAGACGGCCTCGGTCTGGAAGGTGCGCTTGAGGCCGGCCTTGGCGATCCAGCGCGGCGAGCGGTTCTGGATCTCGTGACCGTCGAAGATCACCTTTCCGGAGTCGGGCCGGATCGGGATACCGGTGAGCAGGTTGAACAGCGTGCTCTTGCCCGCGCCGTTGGGGCCGGCCAGGCCGAAGACCTCGTCGCGCGTCACCGACATCGAGACGCCGTCGACGGCCCTGAGGCTACCGAACGACTTGCCGACCTCGTGCGCGGCGAGGATGACCTGCGAGTTCCCGTTCACGACGCGGCCTGCCCCGGCCCGCGCCAGTCGCCCTGGGCGAGGAAACCGCCGTCGACCGGGAGCAGCACGCCGTTGACGAACGAGGCGTCCGGGGCGACCAGGAACGCGACCGCCGCGGCGATCTCGTCCGGTGAGCACTGCCGCCCGGCCGGCTGGCGGGCCGCCGCCGCCTCGCGCTGCCGCAGGGACTCCGCGGCGGCCTCGGCGTCGAGCAGGCTCCGCGAGTCGCCCATGTCGTTGTCGACGTAGCCGGGCAGCACGGCGTTGACCCGGATTCCCTGCGGGCCGCCCTCGACGGCGAGCTGCCGGGTCAGGTTGGCGATGGCGCCCTTGGCCGCGGAGTAGGCGGGGAAGGCCGGCAGGCCGGTGACCCCGAAGATGGACGACAGGTTGACCATGGCGCCCGCCCCGCCCGCGGCCAGCAGCGGGAACGCCGCCCTGGCACACAGGAACGTCCCGGTGACGTTGACGTCCATGACCCTGCGCCACTCGGAGATCGGTACGCCGGTGACGCCGCCGCCGCTCTCCGCGATGCCGGCGTTGTTGACCAGGATGTCCAGGCCGCCGAACTCGTCCGTGACCCGCGCGAACAGCGCCTCGACGCTGCCTTCGTCGGACACGTCCGCCGCCTGGAACACGCATGCGGGGCCGTCCCCCGACAACTCCAGAGCGGTACGTGTCCCGCGTTCCACGTCGACGTCGGCGATCATGACCCGCGCCCCCTCCGCGCGCAGGCGGTGCGCGATGGCCGCGCCGATCCCGCCCGCCGCGCCTGTGACCAGGGCACGTTGCCCGGTCAGAGTGCTCGCCATCGCGATATCTCCCTCAATCTGCTGGTACTCGTGGTGTTGGTCGGCCGTGGTGGGCCGCGACCGGGTGGCCGTCTCGGCCGGCCTGTCTCATCCGCCGGGCAGGCCCACCCCGTACGGCTTCATCCGGTCGACGCCGGGGGACCACGCTCCGCCACCGCGCCGCGCGATGCCGTTGGGCCGGGCGAAGTGCCAGGTGGTGGGCTCCTCGGTGACGACCTGGACGTCGAACCCGGCGGCGGAGAGGTCGGCTGAGGCCCCCGCGTCGCGCGTGTCCAGCCAGACGCGGTCGCCCTCGGCGTGGATCCTCGGCGCCGAGATCGCCTCCTGGAGGTCCGCGCCGTCACGCCAGCGGGCGGCGATCTGGGCGACGGCGGAGATGATCCGCCGCCCGCCCGAGGCGCCGAGCGCCGCCTCGGCGTCCCCTGGGCCGGTCAGCACGACGGGGCTGACCGCGCTGAGCCCGGCCGCGCCGGGAGCGACGCTGGTCACCCGGCCGGGGCGGGGGTCGAAGTACATCATCCCGTCGTTCAGCACGATGCCGGTCTCCGGTTCCACCATGCGGGAGCCGAACAGGTCGAGCACCGTCTGGGTGAGCGAGACCGTCATGCCCTCGTCGTCGACCGCCGACATGTGCGAGGTGCACCCCGCCCTGGCGGAGCCGCCGGGAGGCGCGGGAGGGCTGTCCCCGCCCGCGATCCAGCGGGCCACCTTCTCGTCGGCGTACTCGGGGGAGGCCAGCCGGGCCCAGCTCGCCGGACCCTCCTGGGAGGTGGTGACCTCGCGCAGCCGGTCCTCGAAGGCGTGGGACAGCACCCGCGCCCACAGGCGAGCCCCCGGATCCAGCCCACGCCGCCGGGCGGCCTCGACCAGTTGCAGTGCCTCGATCACCGAGATCACCCCGGTGGCGTGCGGGCCGTACAGCCGCATCGGGCCGATCTCGACGGGCAGGACCTCGGACTCGTCGGCGACATACCCGGCGAAGTCCTTCTCCGACAGCAGGCCACCGGCCCCGGTGACGGCCGTCGCGATCGCGCGGGCGGCCCGGCCCAGGTAGAACGCGTCAGGACCGCCGGTGCCGATCTCGCGGAGCACCCGGGCCAGCCGGGGTTGGACGAGCCTGTCGCCGGGGCCCTGGGACGGGCCGCGCAGCGGCAGGCCGTCGGGCAGGAAGAGTTCCGCGGAGGAGGGGAAGGCCCGCAGCGTCCGGGCCTCGGCGCAGATCGCCGAGGAGGCGAACCAGTTGGTCTCGTGCCCCGCCTCGGCCAGCTCGATCGCCGGGGCGAGCACCTGGGCCAGGGGCAGGCGGCCGAACCTGGCGTGCGCCCGGCACAACGCGGCGACCGCGCCGGGGACGCCCACCGACAGCGGGCCGACGATGTTCGCGTCGTCACGCACGGCCGGCCAGTTGTACAGGCCGGTGCCGGTCGCGGACGCCGCCGGGGCGAACATCCGCGGGTGCGCCAGGCCCGGAGCGGCGGCGCGCAGAAGATTGGGCGGGAGATCGCTCTGCGTGTTGGCCCACGCCCAGAGCCAGGTCTGGTCGCGGTAGCCTTCCGTCCCCAGAAAC
>NZ_JBEXUE010000549.1:0-6201 GCF_040614275.1 Streptosporangium sp. NPDC006013 | reverse complement strand
TGGCCATCGCGGGTCAATCTCCTTGTGTCGTCTTGGGAGTAATAGCCCACCGGTTTCGGAACACCGGCGAGCACCGGGGGATTCCAGGCCGAGCCTGGGCAGCGGTTCGGTGCTGGCCTCGTGGGTGGAGACCGTGCCGGGGTCCCTCGGCGCGAAGGGATCCGGGAAGCGGTCGCCCGCCATGTGGTCCGGCACGGGGAAGGCCGGGGCGCTGGTCTGGGCGTCGTTCTCGGGAGACGGTGGCGGCCAGGCGGGTGACGTCGGCCACAGTTGCCTGACCAGCGGGGACGTTGACCGCCTGGCGACGGGAGCGAGTGGTGCCCGCGGTCCGAGCACGGCGGCGCGCAGCCCGGAGGGAGGGGTGGCCCAGGGAGCGAGGACGAGCACGTCGCGGACCGGGGCGACGGCGAGGGCGCCGAACACCTCGGTCAGGTGCGCGGGGATCCGGGCCGAGGCCAGGGCGGCGCCCAGCGACTGGGCGAACCTGCGGCAGGCGCTCACCGTCAGCTCGTCGGCGGTGTCGACGGCCACGTCGAGCACCCAGGACAGCTCGGCGGCGTTCATCTCGCAGACGCCCGACAGGTACAGCACCTCGCGCTGGTGGGTGCGCAGCTCGCTCAGCACGCGCTCGACGAGGGCGGGGACCGGGTCCAGGCCGGTGACCGGGGGCGAGTAGACGATGTCGCGCAGGAAGATCTCGCGGCGGGCGAGCGCGTACAGCGCGGCGCGCGGGGGGTGGGTGTCCGTGACACTGGACAGAACGGTCACCAGGACGTCGAAGGCCGAGTCCGCGCTGCCCAGCTGGTCGCGGGAGTAGGCGTACAGCCCTGCTGCGTGGCGGTCGTAGAGCTCGGCGATCAGTTCGCCGCGCGAGCGTTGACCGAGGAGCGGTTGGGTCACGGGACCGGTTCCTCTGGTGGTTCGTCGAGCGTGGTGAAGAGCTGGGGCGGCTGTGAAGCCTGTGACGTACGGTGCCAGAGGGATCAACTCCAGCAATGTGGGTAATCATGTCAAGTCATGGGCACCTCCCGCACTACCGAATGCCCTTTTGGTGAGAAATACACATGTCGATCTACCGGACAAAGCCGGGAAGACAGATCGGAGAAGTGGGGCATAGGCTGACTTGGGCCAGATCAGGGAGGCGGCCGGGGCAGGGAGGCCGTAACCCGGCGAAAACAAGAGGTTGCGCATGATCACATTCAACGGTGTCACCAAGCGCTACGCCGACGGCACCGTAGCGGTGGACAACCTGAGCCTTGAGGTGCCCACCGGGGAGATCACCGTCTTCGTCGGCCCCTCGGGGTGCGGCAAGACGACCTCCCTCCGCATGATCAACAGAATGATCGACGCCACGGAGGGCCAGATCCTCCTGGACGGCGTCGATGTCAAGACCATAGACCCGCCGACACTGCGTCGGGGCATCGGCTACGTCATCCAGCAGGCCGGGCTCTTCCCGCACCGCAAGATCGTCGACAATGTGGCGACGGTTCCCCTGCTGCTCGGCTGGGAGAAGAAGAAGGCCCGTGACCGGGCGATGGAACTGCTGGAGCGGGTCGGGCTCGATCTGAAGATGGCCGACCGCTACCCCTTCCAGCTCTCCGGCGGCCAGCAGCAGCGCGTCGGCGTGGCCCGCGCGCTCGCCGCCGACCCGCCGGTGCTGCTGATGGACGAACCGTTCAGCGCGGTCGACCCGATCGTCCGGACCAGCCTGCAGGAGGAGCTGCTACGGCTCCAGGCCGAGCTGAACAAGACCATCGTGTTCGTCACCCACGACATCGACGAGGCGGTCAAGCTCGGCGACCGGGTGGCCGTCTTCCGCGTCGGGGGCCACCTGGCCCAGCTCGACGACCCCGCGACGCTGCTGGCCAGGCCCGCCGACGACTTCGTCCGCGAGTTCCTCGGCCGCGACCGGGGCATCCGGCGGCTCTCGTTCGTCTCGGACGAGGGGGTACGGCTCCGCACCGACCTGCTCGTCCCGGTATCCGCCGACGCCGCGTCGGCCTCGGCGCGCGCCGCCGGCGAGCCGTGGCTGGCCGTGGTGGACGCGGGGAACCGGCCGCTGGGCTGGGTCGCGGTCAAGGATCTGCCCGAGTCGGGCAGCCTCGCCGAGGTGGAGCTCGCGCCGTACGGGACGTTCGTCAGCGGGCGTGACTCGCTGCGCGGCGCGCTGGACGCGACGCTGCTCTCCCCGTCGGGCAACGCCGTCGCGGTGGACGGGGCGGGCAGGGCCGTGGGCGTCGCCACCCGCGAGGCACTGGACGAGGCGCTGGCCGTGGTGGCGGGGAGCGTCGGCGGATCGGTGCCGGGTTCCCGCTCCGCAGGGGGCACGGGAGGTGGCGGCGGACCTGGCGGAGGCGCGGGAAGCGCGGGAGGTGTCGGCGGATCCGCGGCGGACGCGGAAAGCGCCGGTGGGGGCACGGGGGACGCGGGTGAGTGAGGAACCCCTGGTCCGCTGGGACTGGATCGGGCGCAACTGGCCCACGATCCAGGGCCTGCTGGAGGACCACATCGTGATGGCGCTGGTCCCGATCGTCGTCGGGCTGCTCATCGCGCTCCCCCTCGGGCTGGCCGGAGTCCGCTGGCGCTGGCTCTACCAGCCGACCGTCGGCGTGATGAACGTGATCTACTCGCTGCCCTCGCTGGCCGTCTTCATCGTGCTCATCCCGGTCACCGGCCTCGCGACGCGGCTGACCGTCATGGTCCCGCTCACCTTCTACGCCATGGCGGTGCTGATCCCGGCGGTCGTCGACGGGCTGGGCTCGGTCCCCGACCACGTGCGCCAGTCCGCGGTGGCCATGGGCTTCACCCCGCTGCGCAGGCTGCTCCAGGTCGAGTTGCCGATCGCGGTGCCGGTCGTGCTGGCCGGGCTCAGGGTGGCCACGGTCGCCAGCGTCAGCCTGGTCAGCGTGGGCGCGCTGGTCGGCAGGGGAGGGCTCGGCTACCTGTTCATCGACGGCTGGCAGCGGCAGTTCTACACCCCGATCGTGGTCGGCATCGTGCTGGTCGTGGTGCTCGCGGGGGTCGCCGACCTGCTGCTGATCCTGGCGCAGCGCCTGCTCACCCCGTGGTCGCGGGCAAGGGGGTCCGCGTGAACCGGCTGATCGACCTCTTCGGCGACCCGGCCGGTGTGGTGCCCCGGATCTCCGGTCGCCGCCTCGCCGGAGTCGCCACCGGAAGCCGTACGTCTGGTCAGCGATTCACCCTGTGGTCGTGGGCGAGGGGGGCCGTGTGAACTGGCTGATCGACTTCTTCGGGGACCCGGTCAACTGGTCGGGACCGGACGGGATTCCCGTCCGGCTGCTCGAACACCTGGAGTTCGCCGGGCTCTCGCTGCTGCTGGCCATGCTGATCGCGCTCCCGCTGGGGCTGCTGATCGGCCACACCGGCCGGGGCGCCCTGCTGGTGGTCTCCATCGCCAACGCGGCCCGCGCCCTGCCGACGCTCGGCCTGCTCGTCCTCATCGTGCTGCTGATGGGCGTCGGCACCATCCTGCCGGTGCTGATCCCGCTGGTGGCGCTGGCCGTGCCGCCCATCCTGGTCAACACCTACGAGGGCATCCGCGGGGTCGACCCGGACCTGCGCGACGCCGCGTACGGTATGGGACTGCGGGGCGGGCAGGTCCTCGGCCGGGTGCTGGTGCCGGTCGCGCTGCCGCTCATCCTGCTCGGCCTGCGGCTGGCCGCCATCCAGGTGGTGGCGACCGCGACGGTGGCCGCGTACGTGGGCCTGGGCGGCCTCGGCCGCTTCATCATCGACGGTCTCGCGACCAAGAACTTCCCGAGCACGATCGGCGGAGCGGTTCTCGTAGCACTGCTGGCGCTTCTCGTTCAGCTCGGGTTCACCCTGGTACAGCGCGCAACGGTCTCCCCGGGGGTGAGCGAGCGCCAGACCATCCGATAGTCTTCATTACCCCCCGTTTTGGAAGGGAATAGCACCATGAAGCGCCTGTTCAGCACCGCGGCGATCCTTCTGTCCGCGGCGCTCACACTTACCGCGTGCGGCGGCGGAGATCCCCTCACCAGCGCGTCCCCGGCTCCCGCCGAATCCGGGTCCGCCTCCGAGCCGGCGGCCGCCGGGAAGGTCGTCATCGGGTCGGCCAACTTCCCGGAGAACGTCCTGCTGGGCGAGATCTACTCGCAGGCCCTGGCCGCCAAGGGCGTCCAGGTCGAGGAGAAGTTCAACATCGGCAGCCGCGAGGTCCTGTACGACCAGGTCAAGAGCGGCGGCCTGACCATCCTGCCGGAGTACATCGGCTCGCTGCTCGCCTTCGTCGACAACACCGCCACGGCGAAGTCGAAGGACGACGTCGTCGCCGCGCTCAAGGAGAAGCTCCCGGCCGAGCTGGAGGTCCTGACGCCCGCCGCGGCCGAGGACAACAACTCGCTGACCGTCACCAAGGAGACCGCCACCAAGGAGGGTCTCACCACGATCGAGGACCTGGTCAAGGTCGCCAAGAACTACGCGGTGGGCGGCCCGCCGGAGTTCAAGACCCGCCAGGAGAAGAACTTCAAGGACACCTACGGCCTGGAGTTCAAGGAGTGGAAGAAGACCGGCGACGCCACCGCCGACGCCATCAAGGACGGCACCGTCCAGGTCGGCAACGTCTTCACCACCGACCCGAAGATCATCATCAATGACCTGGTCTCCCTCCAGGACAACAAGAGCGCCTTCGCCGCGGAGAACATCGCCCCCCTGGTCAACAAGGCGGGCGTGAACGACACGGTGAAGACCACCCTCGACGCGGTCTCCGCCAAGCTCGACACCGCCGGCCTGGTCGCGCTGATGAAGCGCGTCGCGGTCGACAAGGACGACGCCGAAGCGGTGGCCAAGGACTGGCTCACCCAGAACGGCCTGCTGTAGCCGATTCCCCCAACCGGCCCCGGACGTCTCGTCCGGGGCCGGTTCACGTTCTCGGAGACGGTATCCAGGCGTTCCTGCGCGACCAACTGAAAGCCTGGCCGCCGACCTCGACCACGGCCCGGCGAGTGGAGCCCGTCTCTCACGCTGAACTTCAACCCTGGCGCGGCGGCGCCACCGCGCAGCAGCATGTGTGAACACGCCCCTCGGTCACCAACGATGAGGCCCTCATCACATCTCCGCCACTGCCCCTTGGTCTTGCCGGGGGCCGGGCTGCGTCCCGCTAGTGGCCGATCTTGTCCAACTCGGCGAGTTCCTCGTCGGAGAGCGAGAGTCCCGCGCCGGCGACGTTCTCGCGCAGGTGCGCCACCGACGAGGTGCCGGGAATGAGCAGGACGTTCGGCGACCGCCGCAGCAGCCAGGCCAGGGCGACCGACATCGGCGTCGCATCCAGCCGGGTGGCCACGGCGGAAAGCGCCGTGGACTGCAGCGGGGTGAAGCCGCCGAGCGGGAAGAAAGGCACGTAGGCGATGCCCTTGTCGGCGAGATCGTCGATCAGCTTGTCATCCTGGCGGTAGGCGAGGTTGTACATGTTCTGTACGCACACGATCGGCGCGATCGCCTGCGCCTCGGCGACCTGTTCCGCCGTCGCGTTGCTCACTCCAAGGTGCCGGATCAGGCCCTGCTGCTGGAGTTCGACGAGGGTCTCGAAGGGCTCGGCGAGCGAGCCGGGCAGGGGGCCCTGGGCGTCGCCGAGCCGGAGGTTGACCACGTCGAGCGAATCGAGGCCGAGGTCCTCAAGGTTCTCGCGGACGGCGCGGCGCAGGTCCTCGGGCTGCCGGGCCGGGGGCCAGCCGCCCTGCTGATCGCGGACCGCGCCGACCTTGGTCACGATGCGCAGCGATGCGGGATAGGGGTGCAGCGCTTCACGGATCAGCCGGTTGGTGACGCGTGGTCCGTATGCGCCGGCGGTGTCGATGTGGGTGATCCCGAGGGCGGCGGCCTCGCGCAGGACGGCGAGCGCGCCGTCGTGGTCGGCGGGCGGGCCCATGACCCCGGGGCCGGCCAGCTGCATGGCGCCGTAGCCGAAGCGGGTGACGGTCAGGTCGCCCAGGGTCCAGGTGCCGCCGGGCAGTGACGCGGAGGAGGGTGTGTTCATGCCTGTGTCTTTCCTGCTGAGTCGGATGCTGCAGAGGGCCGCGTGCCACGTGGTGCGCCGTTCGTCAACGGCACCCCTTGTCCGCGCCGGCCACCGTCGGCTCCGACCTGATGGACATCCTTGTCGAGATCGACTTCGTGGCCTACAAGCCGCGTTAGAGTCTGACCGACTTCATGGGAGGGCGG
>NZ_JBEXUE010000548.1:0-6211 GCF_040614275.1 Streptosporangium sp. NPDC006013 | reverse complement strand
CCATCGCCGAGATGTGATGGGCGACGGTGTCGTGCAGGTCGCGGGCCAGCCGTTCGCGTTCGAGCATGAGGCCCGCTGCGAAAGACGTCTGGTATCAGGCGTCGAGCTCGGCGGTCAGCGCCCGCGTCTGGTTGGGGTCGACCTGGATGCCGGGGCCCATGGACGTGGAGAAGACGACCTTCTTGACGTAGCGTCCCTTGGCCGCGGACGGCTTGAGACGGATCACCTCTTCGAGGGCGGCGGCGTAGTTCTCGATGAGCTGACGCTCGCCGAAGGACACCTTGCCGATGATGAAGTGCAGGTTCGCGTGCCGGTCGACACGGAACTCGATCTTGCCGCCCTTGATGTCGGTGACGGCCTTGCCGACGGCCGGGGTCACGGTGCCGGTCTTGGGGTTCGGCATCAGGCCACGGGGGCCGAGCACGCGGCCCAGGCGGCCGACCTTGCCCATGAGGTCCGGGGTGGCGACGACGGCGTCGAAGTCGAGGCGGCCCTTGGCGACCTCGTCGATCAGCTCGTCGGCACCGACGATGTCGGCACCCGCGGCGCGGGCCTCCTCGGCACGGTCACCGGTCGCGAAGACCAGGACCCGGGCGGTCTTGCCGGTGCCGTGCGGGAGGTTGACGGTGCCGCGGACCATCTGGTCGGCCTTGCGGGGGTCGACACCCAGCCGCAGGGCCACCTCGACGGTGGCGTCGAACTTGGCGACGTTGGTCTCCTTGGCCAGCTTGGCCGCCTGGGCCGGGCTGTACAGGGTGTCGCGGTCGACCTGCGCCGCTGCGGCGCGGAATCCCTTGCTGCGCTTCACTTGCTCACTCCTTTGATCCGAGTGTCCGTGGTACGGGCCAGCGCCGGCCCCTCCACTTACTCCGAAATTGGCGGATGTCGCTCTAATCCACCTACTTGGATCCCTGTTCGATCTCGCGGACGAGGTTCGTCGCCGCGAGGTCGCCGCCGGGTCCGTACGGCGGGTGTCGCTAGTCGGCGATCGTGATGCCCATCGACCGGGCGGTGCCGGCGATGATCTTCTCGGCCGCCTCGATGTCGTTGGCGTTGAGGTCCTGCATCTTGGTCTCGGCGATCTGGCGCAGCTGCTCCTTGGTGAGCTTGCCGACCTTGTCCTTCTGCGGGACGGCCGAACCCTTCGCGACACCGGCGGCCTTCTTGATCAGCTCAGGCGCCGGAGGCGTCTTCGTGACGAAGGTGAAGGTGCGGTCCTCGTAGATGGTGATCTCAACGGGGATGATGTTGCCGCGCTGGGCCTCGGTGGCAGCGTTGTACTGCTTCACGAAGTCCATGATGTTGACGCCGTGCGGACCGAGGGCGGTACCGACCGGCGGCGCGGGCGTGGCCTGGCCAGCGGGGAGCTGGACCTTGACCAGCGCGGCGAGCTTCTTCTTAGGAGGCATGCTTCTCTCCGGGTCCTTCTTCTCTGAACGGTGTTCCTGAGTCCCCGCGACCGCGGGGACCACCACCGCGGGGCCCACCACGGCAACCGCAGCTTGACCGGCGCGGTGGACGGAACATCCCCGCGACCGCGGGGCAGACTGACGAAGTCTACGCGACCGGCCTAGATCTTCGAGACCTGGTTGAACGAGAGCTCGACCGGGGTCTCGCGACCGAAGATCGACACGAGCACCTTGAGCTTCTGCGACTCGGCGCTGATCTCGCTGACCGTGGCGGGCAGCGTGGCGAACGGGCCGTCCATGACGGTGACGGACTCACCGATCTCGAAGTCGACGGTCGCGGCGGAGGCCTTCGCGGTCGACTTCTTGACCTCTTCCGACGGCTCGGGCGCGAGCAGCTTGGCGACCTCTTCGAGGCTCAGCGGGCTCGGCTTGTTGGACAGACCGACAAAGCCGGTCACGCCGGGCGTGTTACGCACCGCGGACCAGGACTCGTCGGTGAGCTCCATCCGGACCAGCACGTAGCCGGGCAGCACCCGCTCCTTGACCAGCTGGCGCTTGCCGCTCTTGATCTCGGTCACGTGGTGGGTGGGCACCTCGACCTGGAAGATGTAGTCCTCCATGTTGAGGGACTGCGTGCGGGTCTCGATGTTGGACTTCACGCGGTTCTCGTAGCCGGCGTAGGAGTGGATGACGTACCACTCGCCGAACAGACCCCGCAGGTGCCGCTTGAACTCCTCGACCGGGTCGACGTCGGGAAGGACGTCACCGTCTTCGTCGACGGCGCCGGCCGGGGCCTGCTCGGCCTCGTTTTCGGCGTCGGCGTCGGTTTCGGCGTCGACATCCTGCCCGTCGGACTCGCCAAGCGACTCCTCGGTGACGTCTACGGCCTTCTCCAGCTCATCCTCACGCTCTTCGCGGGGCTCGCCGGCCGACTGTGCAGACTCGGACACGGTGCTCTTTCTCTTTTCGTCGATGGCTGATGGACTCGTCCGCAGGGCGGCCCGCCCGCCGGAGACCGCGGCTCAGGCTCCGCCGAAGATTCTCAGCACGCCCTCGGTGAACAGCGCATCCAAAGCCGACACGATCCCGACCATGATCAGAACGAAGACCAGGACGATGATGGTGTACGAAATGAGGTCTTTGCGCGTGGGCCAGATGACCTTACGCAGCTCGGCGACAACCTGCCGATAGAAAAGGGCGGGAGAAGTGCGCTTCGCCTTCTTCTCACCGCTCGGCTTGTCTGCGGTTTCGCCGCGCGTGTCGATCGCCACAGTCCTCACCTGAATCCATCGAGTCCAACGCATATCAGCGGCGCGCTAGACGCCAGATGCGCGGACCGCTCCTCGCAGGGCACGAGGGACTCGAACCCCCAACCGCCGGTTTTGGAGACCGGTGCGCTACCAATTGCGCTAGTGCCCTAAGACATGAACCACCATACATCGGTTGGACCGAAGTTTGTCCGCGGCTCACGGTCTTGACCGCCGGTTCACGCATGCGGCGGAAAGAACATGCCGGAGTCTACGTGTGATTGCTCACTTCGTCGAACCGAAGGGCGATCGCCCAGCTCAGCGAATCTCCCTCCGGAGGCTCGGGCCTGCCGGGGCGAGCCGTCCGGATAGTGGATACCCGGCGGGAACAGCGGCACAGTTCTGTAACCATGGAGGTATGACCCGTCCCCGCATCTCAGCACGCATCTCCGCGATCTCAGAGTCCGCCACGCTGGCCGTGGACGCCAAGGCCAAGGCGATGAAGGCGGCAGGCCGCCCGGTCATCGGCTTCGGCGCCGGCGAGCCGGACTTCGCCACTCCCGGCTACATCGTCGAGGCGGCCGTCGAGGCGTGCCGTAACCCCAGGTTCCACAAGTACACGCCGGCCGGCGGCCTTCCCGAGCTGAAGCAGGCCATCGCCGACAAGACGCTCCGCGACTCCGGCTACCAGGTCGACGCGGCCCAGGTCCTGGTCACCAACGGTGGCAAGCAGGCCGTCTACGAGGCGTTCGCCACGCTGCTCGACCCGGGCGACGAGGTGCTGGTCGTCGCCCCCTACTGGACCACCTACCCCGAGGCGATCAAGCTGGCCGGCGGCGTCCAGGTCGACGTGGTGACCGACGAGACCACTGGCTACCTGGCGAGCGTGGAGCAGCTGGAGGCGGCGCGCACCGACCGGACCAAGGTCCTGCTGTTCGTCTCTCCGTCCAACCCGACCGGCGCGGTGTACTCCCCCGAGCAGGTCGCCCAGATCGGCCGCTGGGCCGCCGAGCACGACCTGTGGGTCGTCACGGACGAGATCTACGAGCACCTGACCTACGGCGACGCGACGTTCGCGAGCATCGCCACGGTGACCCCCGAGCTGGGCGACAAGGTGGTGATCCTCAACGGCGTCGCCAAGACCTACGCGATGACCGGCTGGCGGGTGGGCTGGCTGATCGGCCCCAAGGACGTCGTCAAGGCCGCGACCAACCTGCAGTCGCACGCCACCTCCAACGTCTCCAACGTCGCCCAGATCGCCGCGCTGGCCGCCGTCGGCGGCGACCTGTCGGCCGTGGCCCAGATGCGCGAGGCCTTCGACCGCCGCCGCCAGACCATGGTCCGGATGCTCAACGAGATCCCGGGCGTGTTCTGCCCCGAGCCGAAGGGCGCCTTCTACGCCTACCCGTCGGTCAAGGAACTGCTGGGCAAGGACTTCGACGGCCGCCGTCCGGCGACCTCCGCCGAGCTGGCCGAGCTCATCCTGGAGGAGGCCGAGGTGGCGGTCGTCCCCGGGGAGGCGTTCGGCACCCCGGGCTACTTCCGCCTGTCCTACGCACTCGGCGACGACGACCTGATCGAGGGCGTGGGCCGCATCGTCAAGTTCCTCAGCCAGGCCCGCTGAACGCCTCCCGGGGCGGGAGACGAGTGGCAGCCGCACCCCGCCGGGTCGGGCTCCGGCCGGCGGGGTGGCGGGCTGGGTGGTGGGCGAACGGCCTCCGTGCCCGCCGGATGAGCCCGGCTCAGTCGCGCAGGGCGTAGGTCACCGCGGACTCGAAGTGGGAGGCCGCCCCCTCGGCGAAGGCCAGCGCGTAGGCGGTCTCTCCGATCAGACCCTCGGCGCGGGCCGCGGCGGCCTCGCGGAGCCCGGTCATGGTGTCGGCCCCCAGGCCGGGCAGCCCGAAGGTGATCCAGATGCGCTGCGCGGCGCCGAGGAGCCAGGCGGCGCGGGAGCCGTCATCCGCGGCCACGGCGATCCGGGCGAGCTGGTCGATGGCGAGCACGCCGCCGACCACGTCTCGCAGCCGCCAGTTGACCTCCAGCGCCGCCCTGGCCGCGGCTGAGGCCTCGGCGACCTCCCCCCGGCCCAGAAGGGCCAGAGAGCGGATGTAGTCGCTCAGGGCTCGCTGGGAGAGCTCTCCACGCGCCTCGCAGTGCCGGCGCGTCTCGCGCAGGATCTCCACCGCCCTGTCGAAGTCGCCACCGAACGTGGCGGCCATGGCCAGGAGGAGGGGAACGGAGAACAGGCCTGACGAGCCGGGCTCGACCTGCCGTAACCCGGCGGCTCCGCGCAGCGCGTACCCCCGCGCGCCCTCCAGGTCGCCGGTGAGCAGGCAGGCTCCGGCGAGGCGGAGGTGGGCGTGGGCCTCGGTCTCGCCGTCGCCGTGGCGCCGGGCGCTCTCGGCGCTCTCCCTGGCCCGCCTGCGCGCCAGGGGTATGTCGCCCGCGAGGAGCGCGAGGTGGGCGGCGACCCAGAGCGGTCTTGACCTGACCCGGTCCGGGGCCGGGACGGCGGCCAGCGCGCGGTCGAGGTAGTGGCGGCCCTCCCGGACGAGGCCCAGGTGACACCAGAGAACCCACAGGGCTCCGGCCAGTTCCAGGGCGGTGCGGTGGTCGCCGCCCGCGAGGCAGCGGTCGAGTGCCGCGCGGATGTTGGACAGTTCCCCGCGCGCCCAGCGTGCCCATTCGAGCTGGCGGGGGCCGCACCACTGGGCGTCCATGCGGTGGGCGGCGGCCAGGTAGTGATCACGGTGGCGGCGGCGCATCAGGGCGCCCTCGCCCAGCTCGTCGAGCCAGTCGCGCCCGTAGTCCCTGATGGTGTCGAGCAGGCGGTAGCGATCACCCACACGGGTGACGACGGACTTGGTCACGAGTACGGCGAGCACACCGGCCACGTCGGGCAGGCACTCGTCCGCGCAGACGCCGCGTGCCGACTCCTCGTCGAAGGTGCCCGCGAAGACCGACAGGCGGGCCCAGAGCAGGCGTTCCGCGGGCGTGCAGAGCTCGTGGCTCCAGCCGGCCGCGGTGCGCAGCGTGTGGTGGCGTACGAGGACTCCCTCGCCGTCGGCCGGCAGCTTGAAGCGCTCTTCGGGCTGGTCGGCGAGCTGGATCGCCGACAGGCCACGCGCGTGACCGGCCGCCAGCTCGATGGCGAGCGGGACGCCGTCGAGCCTCCGGCAGAGCCTGGCGACGGCCATCATGGCCCGCTCGTCCGTGCACAGCCCGGGGGCGACGGCCGTCGCGCGGTCCAGAAAGAGGCTCATCACGTCGTACCCCGCGAGGTCGGCGGCCTCGGGCGGAGGGACGGGAAAGGGATCGACGCCCATGACGACCTCGTACGGCAGGCAGAGCTCCTGGCGGCTGGTCACGATGATCTGGACGGCGGGCGCGCCGGTCAGGATGGCCGTGACCATGGCGGCACAGGGACCGACGAGGTGCTCGCAGGTGTCCAGGACGAGCAGGAGCCGCCGGTCGGCGAGGAACTCGACGAGGGACGCGAGGGCCGGGCGTCCGGCCCTCGCGCCGATACCCCCGGCGACGAACAGGTAGTCCTCG
>NZ_JBEXUE010000547.1:0-6292 GCF_040614275.1 Streptosporangium sp. NPDC006013 | reverse complement strand
TCGCGGAGTTCAGGACTCAGATCTCCGGCGCAGTGAGGAACCTCGGCAGGGGGCGGATTTTCCAGTGAGTGAATTGTGGCCCCATCTCCCCTCCGTGGTGGGCACAACCCTGTACGCCGAGGTCACCGCCGGACGACCTCCTGCTCCACGGGAGAGTCACCCGGAACAGACCTGGTCACCCGTCGGCGGTCGTGTCGCGCCGAAACGCGTACGAGAGTTGATTGAAACGGTCTCGACGACGGCCAAGGAGTACGGTTACCCACAGCCGGCCAGCAACGACGCGCGGATCTCCTTCGACCGGGAGGCAGCGAAAGTAATCCGCGGCCAATTGGACCTGTCGTGGGCGGAAGCCGGCAACCGGGACCTCTGGTCTTTTCTCTCTCTCGTGGTCCTTCCTCATGTGACCATGTGGCGCTTCGGACCGGGTAACAAAGAACGATGGATCGCCACCGACCTCACCCGGCACACCTGGGCACGGTTGTGGTGGCAGGCTGTGGTCTTCGCCGGCCACGAGCACGTCCTGGCCGCACTCAGTGAGAGTGACCTCAACCAGCTCCTGGAACGCCGCAGTATCGGAGGTGATCCTCGATTGGTACGGGAGATGGCCCAGGCGGTCATCGACCTCGCCGCCAACTCCCCTCGTAGACCGGTGATTCGTGATGTCACGGCACGACTACGCAGGTACCTGGCGTTCCTGGATGTACGGGCCCTCACTGACCAGCAGATCCAAGACCTTTGCCGTACATTGACGAACGAGACCGTCACGCGCCTGGCGACGGTTCGATCCAGGTCGTCCACAGACTCCAACCCTGACGTATAGGGGCAGGTGGATCACAGCCCAGGGCGATCGCAGCGGTCGTACATCAAGGGTGGGCCAAGTCAGCGCTCAGCCCACGACCTCATGACCTCCTCGACGATGCGATCGACCGCCTCGGATGGATCCTCGTGCTCCCAGATACGGAGGACCCGCCATCCAGCCTGACGCAGATGCTCGTTCGTCGTGATGTCTCGCGCCGTGTTCTTCGCCAGCTTCTCCGACCACCACTTGTCGTTGGCGGCCGGGCGTGTGGCGTGCTCGGGGCATGAGTGCCAAAAGCATCCATCCACGAACACTGCGACCTTCGCGCGGGTGAAAGCGATGTCAACCGAACGACGCTTCATTCCGGGTATCGGCCACGCCACCCGGTATCGCAGACCGCGGGCGTGCAGAAGTTTCCGCAGGGTCATCTCCGGCGCGGTGTCCCTGCGGCGCTGCTTGCTCATCCGCGCCGACACACCGACCGAACTAGGAGAAGGCATCAAGGCCACAGGAAAACGTTATATCCCATCAGCAACTCTGACACCCGAACCACAACAAGCTACTTCGCGCGACCTTCCATGGAGTCACGCCGCCTAGGACGTCACCTTCGGCAACAGATATGATACTTTCTGTGCCCGCCGATACACTGATCGATCACCGATCAGCCATGGTCGCCAGGACTATCGACCACAGAAACTGTAGCGGTGTCTGCCTACGTGACACACCTCCTGGATCAGGTTCTCCCTAGCAAGATCGTTGTCTTGTTCGCCGGTCCCGGTGGGTTCGACATGACGACCGAGAAGCTCGGTATTCCCACGGTGGGTGCGGAACGGGATGCCTCAGCTTGCCGGACCCGCCGGGCTGCGGGGCTTACCGCGTCGAAGGCGACGTACATCTCAACGGACCTTCGCGCTCTTCAAGGCAGAGGTACCCGCGGGAGGACGACTGCGCCAGACCTTCACCGTCGCCCAGCGGAGGGCCAGCCGTAAGGCACTCGATGAGGTACTGCACTTCGTCAAGCGCATGGTCGCCGGGGAGAAGCAGGAGGACACCAAACAGGATCTCTGCAGACTAGAGGACGAGTGAACCGGGTTGATCCTGAAACCTCTGCGCTAAGCGCTCGCAGCGATCGACACGCCGCCCTCTCATGCCCGAGCACGGACATCGCTTGCCAGACAGAGTCCAAGCTTCCCCAACACCTGGCCCAGAGCTGGCGCTCTGCCGGGTTCCTTCTGCGGAACAGAAGCCGAGTCAATCTGACAGAGTAGTGGCGTGATACCTGAATTCAACGTCGAATGCTATGTCGACTACAACCCAGAGTATCTGGGAAAGACCTCTGCAGAAGATGTCGCCAGCTACCCCGGGCCTGGCTGGAACCGCGACTACGCCCCTCTTTACGATGTGACTTGGGACGAAGCTGAAGGCGCTCTTGAGATCGAACGTGATGCACTTGATCGAGCTTACCAAGCCCATGACGCTGAAGGATTCGAGGAGACACTTGAAACGGTCGTAAACGACGCCTACGAGAACGAAGACGACAGTTTCGCCTGGCACATCGGAGGAATAGACCTTGGCGTAGCCGCCTTGGTGATGGCGATCGTCGCAGCTGGCGGTACGACTTATACTGCGTGTCGAGGACGGGCGCCTGGCTCCCTGCACCTACAACAGCATCCCCATGTCGGGGTAATTCTCGATGCGGATCGCGCAGCGCTGATTTCACAATTCGTCCTCGAAACAGGGTGTTGTCTCTACTCCGAGGAAGAGGGGCATCTTGCGATAGGGGCGCCGTCTGTTGAGCATTGTCACCGCCTTGCCCACTTGATCATTCGAAGCCGCAATATGTTCGATCGCCTTCCCTCTCCGGCATGGCGTGCAGGGCTAGAAAATCTTGTTGAATGAGCGTAGGTCGGCCCGGCTCGCAGACATCGGCACATCGCCGTCCGCTAGATCAATCAGCTGATTCTTCTTATCTCCTTCTTGAACTGTTCGTTCCGGACATGACCAGCTTCCCCTCGGAAAGCCCTGATAGATCCGATCTTATAAGCAATCGGTTCTCCGTCTCGCACTTCGAGTTCGAAGTCCTTCCCGAGCGAATCGATATGGCGTTCCAGTTCGTCGGTCTTCAGCGGTGACTTGATTGCCCTGACGATCTGATCGAGGGTCATGAAATCCCCTCCTTTTCGGAGAGCGCGGTAGATGGGGTCATGTTCCGATTGTGGGCCACATTCACGAGGCATGGTCGCGTGGTTCAGAGCGGCTGCAACGGCCACGCCCAGAGCTTTTGCCACTGGAGGCGGGAAAGCATTGCCGATTTGGCGGTAGCGGGCGGTCTTCTTGCCGCTGAAATGCCAACGAAACTCCTCCTCGTCCCATCCTTGCAAACGAGCTACCATCTCGCACGTCAGCTTGGGCCCGATTTCGAAAATCTCACCCCTGATGGGAGCCGCATCGGCCAAGGCCCACCCGTTCACACCCATCTCTGCCCACTTGGCTTTGGCTCGTGTCGGCCCCAGGTCGGCACCACCGTGCTTCTTCGAACCCCCAACGAGGGTCGGCGCGATGTCATTGGCCCTGCTCGCCCACGCCTCAGCCTCTTCCCAGCCGTTAGCGGACATCAAAGGAAGCAGGACTTGCCCGACGGTGTGAGGGGAAGCAACAGGTGCAGGCCAATGGAAGTACGTGAGGTCTTCTGGCTGCATCGCGACGAGTATGAACCTGGGCCGGAGCTGCGGCACGCCATAGTCTCTGGCGTTCACGACTCGCCACTCTGCTCCGTATCCGAACTCACTCAAGCGGTCAAGGACATGCTGCCGGTACCCCGCGAATCTGGGCTGACTCAGACCACGGACGTTCTCCAGCAGGAGGGCGCGAGGTCGGATGACCCCAACCTGCTCGACCGCCCAAGCGAAGAGATCACGCTCGTCGGTGGCCCCGCGCTGCTGTCCAGCGACACTAAAGGGTGGACACGGCACCCCGCCAGCCAGGAGGTCAACGCTCCCCGCATAGTCGTTGGGATTCCATACGCCTTCATCTGCCACGTCCCCCGCCACCACCTTCCAGTCAGGGCGGTTCAATCGGAGCGTCGCAACGGCGTTGTCGTCAAGTTCTATCAGCAGGCCGTGCTCGAAGCCCGCGCGTTCCAACCCAAGCGCCTGCCCACCAGCGCCAGCGCAGATCTCCACGGCTCTGAAGATTCTTTGGGTGTCGCCCACATGCCCTCCTCTGTCGCGAGAGCACGAGAGTACCGACCCAATCCGACAAAATCGGGACATTGGGATCTTGTCGGCGTCGAGCTGCTTGAGCAAGATCTCCTGTTACGCCGCTGCTCAGCCCCTGGCCTGCGTACAGCATCGCTCGCCCAGGAGACTGTCATGATCAGAGAGTAAGCTTGCCGCCATCACGGGTGACTCACAGGCGGATGGACGTCTCAGCCGTCCCCTGGTATCCACCTCAACCGACAGGAGAGTACGTGCGCCGCCCCCCTAAGATCGTTGATCTGTTCGCCGGTCCTGGAGGGTTGGACGTAGCAGCACGATGGCTCGATGTGCCGACGGTCGGCATCGAGCTGGACACAAGTGCGTGCAAGACGCGTGACGCGGAGAAGCTCGAGACGCGACACGACGACGTGCGCAATTTTAAGCCCTCAGACTTTAGCGATGCCACTGTATTGGCGGGCGGTCCCCCCTGTCAGACGTACACCGTTGCAGGCTCGGGCGCCGGTCGTCGCGCATTGGACGATGTTCTGGACTTCGCGGAACGTATGGCGCTCCGCTTGGATGTAGGGACCGATCTGGAGAAGCTAGCAGCCGATCATAACGGCGACGACCGCACGGGCTTGGTCTTGGAGCCGCTGAAGTGGGCGCTTCAGGCGATAGACGACGGCAACCCCTACGATGCGATCGTCTTGGAGCAGGTACCTGCTGTCCTCCCTGTATGGCAAGCCATGAAGACGATTCTGGAGAAGGAAGGTTACAACGCCGCGTGTGACGTACTGCGCGCAGAGGAATTCGGAGTCCCGCAGACGCGTCGTCGAGCAGTACTCATCGCCCGCCTGGAAGGTGAAGCGTTGCTCCCTGAACCGACGCATCGCCCGTATCGCAAGAATGTGTCGAGAGAAGAGGGGCCCGAGGGATTGTCCCCCTGGGTAGCGATGAAGGACGTGCTCGCCCGCCCAGAGCCATTCGTCGTCGTCTCCAATTACGGCACCGGCGGAGACCCAAAGAACCGCGGTCAGCGCACTTCGGCCGAACCAGCTTTCACGGTGACAGGAAAAATCTCCCGCAATCGAGTGGAGACGCCGGATGGCCGCCCTGCTGACCCTCCTCGCTTTACCCCTGAGGAATCTGGGCAGCTGCAAACTTTCCCCGCTGACTATCGGTGGCGCGGCCGGGATGTCGCACAACAAATCGGCAACGCCATCCCGCCCCGTCTCGCCGCCTACATTCTTGTCGCTGCGCTCGGCCTCGACAAGAAGTTGCTCCACAAGATATTTTCTGACCCGAAAATTCCTGCAGGAGGATCACTGTTGACGCCCTTGGAAGTGGCGTCGTCACCGACGGCGATACGCTGAAGATCGCGGGCGGGTACGCCGACTGGAGTCAATCGACTCCTCCCGGTCTCAATATTCCCAATGCATGCATGCTTGACGGTATCGAGTACTCCATATTCGCGGTAAATCCGTTGGAGTCAATCATCCGTCAATAATTTTCCCCATACTGAGTCGATCATAAGTTATGTAAATTTCAAGAAGACCGGAAGACGAGTCGTCCCCCTGCTGAAGCGGCATACGGACCAGGGGAATTTCCGGAAAATCTCAATACTTATGATCGCCTCAGTACCTCGCCGTCGACCTGCCACATAGCGCTCATCCACGACGACTGTTAAAAGGGGACGGCACCGACGCGGTCGACCAGGAGGCACTCGATGCCTTGCTGCCGCTCATGATCCTGCGCAGGTTGATCGACACCCAGGCGGAGGGAAGCGTCGAGGACTCCCGATGGCTAGCGGCCTGGCTGTCCGCAAACGCCCCCGATCTACTGCCTCTGGCTTCGGCGCTGTGATCAGATTCCTGGTAGAAGCACGTGTTCCAATTCCACGCGGAGAACATGGCGGACATCAGCAGGTCTTCGCAGCGTGTGACCCGCTCCGGGGATGACGACCAGACGAGCATTGAGGCTCCTGGCCTGCTCCAGCGGAGTTACCCGATCCTCGTCTCCGTGGATCAGAAGCAGCGGACGCCGAATCGCGGCTTCTGATCCACCGGAGAGTTCACCGCGGAGAAGCTCCGCGTGACGGGCCTGGAACTTCGGTGCGGCACCGCTCCAACTCTCCGGGTCAACCACGGCTGACCTGGCGATCCCGACCGCGAACACATCGGTGATCGCCAAGGCCCGTAAAACGGTGTACCCGCCGGCGCTGGCCCCCCAGATCGCCACCCGCCCAGGATCCGCCCGACCGGCGGACACCAGGTGACGAGCCGCATCAGCACAATCA
>NZ_JBEXUE010000546.1:0-6315 GCF_040614275.1 Streptosporangium sp. NPDC006013 | reverse complement strand
CGGTCGGCGCGCGTACGGCGCGGTTCGACACCGCCGTGTGGCCGCCCGCGGGCGCGGTGCCGATCGGACTGGACGGGCTGTACGACGATCTGGCCGAGGGCGGCGTGCTCTACGGGCCGACCTTCAAGGGGCTGCGGGCCGTCTGGCAGCGTGACGAGGAGTTCTTCGCCGAGGTGGCGGTGCCCGAGGAGGTCGGCGACGCCGGCTTGTTCGGCCTGCATCCCGTCCTGCTGGACGCGGCGTTGCAGCCGGCCACGTTCATGAACTTGGTGGAGCCGGGCCAGGGGCGGCTGCTGTTCTCCTGGGGCGGCGTCAGCCTGCACGCCAACGGCGCTTCGGCGTTGCGGGTGCGGCTGGTCAGGACCGGGAGCGGTTCGGTGTCGCTGGCGGCGGTGGACGCCGAGGGCGCGCCGGTGCTGACGGCGGACTCGCTGGTGTTCCGTCCGGTGTCCGCGGACCAGATGCTCGCCTCCGGCGGCCAGGGACTGGAGCGGGACGCGCTGTTCGCGCTGGAGTGGGTGGTCGCGCCGACGGTCGTCTCTCCCGTGGACGCGGTGGCCGGGCTGGACTGCGTCGAGCTGGACTGGTCCGAACTGAACCGGTCCGGACTGGACGATCTGCGCTGGGCCGCGTCCGGCCTCGCCTCGCCGGACCGGGTGCCGGACGTCGTGGCCGTCGAGATCACATCGCCCGTGGAGGCGGTCGGCGCGGCGGCGGCGCAAGAGGTGACCGGCCGGGTGCTGGACCTGCTGCGGCAATGGCTGGCCGATGACCGGTTCACCGAATCCAGGCTGGCGCTGGTCACCAGGGGAGCGGTCGCCGGTACCGAAGAAGAGGTGGTCACGGATCCCGCGGCGGCCGCGGTCTGGGGCCTCGTACGCGTCGCGCAGGCCGAGAACCCCGGCTGCTTCCTGCTGGTCGATGTGGACGAGCGGGAGACCGCGCTGTCGGCGCTGCCCGAGGCGCTGGCCTGCGGCGAGCCCCAGGTGGCGATTCGCGACCACGTGGCCCGCGTTCCCCGGCTGGTCCGCCTGACGCCGAGGGGAGGCGCCGCGCCGCGGCTGGACCTCGACGGCACCGTTCTGATCACGGGTGGCACGGGTGGCCTGGGCAGCAACCTGGCCCGGCATCTGGTGGCCGAGCACGGGGTCCGGCACCTGCTGCTGGCCGGCCGGAGGGGCATGGACGCCCCGGGTGCGGCGGAACTGGCGGCCGAGCTGATCGCCCACGGCGCCGAGGTCACCATCGCCGCCTGCGACCTGGCCGATCGGGATCAGGTGGCGGAGCTGCTCGCCGGCGTGCCCGCGGAGCACCCGCTCACCGCGGTCGTCCACACCGCGGGCGTCCGCGACGACGGCATGATCCCGTCGTTGGACGAGCATCGGCTGGCCACCGTGTTCGGGCCCAAGGCCGATGGCGCCTGGCACCTGCACGAGCTGACGCGGGATCTGGATCTGGCCGCCTTCGTCATGTACTCCTCGATGGCCGGGCTGTTCGGCGGCCCGGGGCTGGGCGGCTACGCGGCGGCCAACGCCTATCTGGACGCGCTGGCCCAGCACCGCCAGGCTCAGGGCATGCCGGGCCTGTCCCTGGTGTGGGGTCCATGGGCGGCGGACGCCGGCATGTCCGGCGAACTCACCGAGGCCGGCCTTCGCCAGCTGACGGCCGCGGGGTTCCACCTGCTCTCCTTCGCCGAGGGCCTGGCGCTGTTCGACGCGGTCCTGGGCGGTGACACGCCGGTGGTGGCGCCTGTCCGGCTCAACCTGCCGGCGTTCCGGGCGCTCGGTGAGGTCCCGCCGCTGCTGCGCTCGCTGGTGCGAGGCACCCGTCGTACGGCGGCGGCCCCGGTGTCGGGTGCGGATGGGGCGTTGCTGCGGCAGCTGGCCGGGCTGTCCCACGCCGACCGCAGCCGGCTGGTGATCGAGCTGATCCGGGCACAGGCCGCCACGGCGCTCGGGCACACCTCCCCCCAGATGGTGGAGGTGCGCCGGGAGTTCCGCGAGCTGGGCTTCGACTCGCTCACCGCCGTGGAACTGCGCAACCGGCTGAACGTCGCGACGGGATTGCGGCTGCCCGCCACTCTGGTGTTCGACTACCCGACCCCCGTGGTGCTGGCCGAGTTCCTGCTGGCCGAGCTGCTGGGTGAGCACGGCGATGTCATCGCCGCGACGGCGATCGCATCGGTGGCCGACGACCCGATCGTGATCGTGTCGATGGCGTGCCGGTATCCGGGCGGGGTGCACTCTCCGGAGGATCTGTGGCAGCTCGTCACCGAGGGCCGTGACGCCGTCTCCCCGCTGCCGGTCGACCGGGGCTGGCAGGTGACCGGCGAGCTGGACTTCCAGGGCGGGTTCATGCCCGACGTCGTGGAGTTCGACGCCGCGTTCTTCGGGATCTCGCCGCGTGAGGCGCTCGCCATGGATCCGCAGCAGCGCGTGCTGCTGGAGACCACCTGGGAGGCGTTCGAGCGCGCCGGGATCGACCCGCTGTCGCTGCGCGGCAGCTACACGGGTGTGTACGTCGGCGCTGGCGGTTCCGGCTACATCCCGTCAGAGGAGGCCCGTGGCTTCATGGTGACGGGCCAGTCGGGGAGCGTCACCTCGGGCCGTCTCTCGTACACGCTGGGGTTGGAGGGCCCGGCGGTGACGGTGGACACCGCGTGCTCCTCCTCGCTGGTGGCGATGCACCTGGCGGCGCAGGCGCTGCGCTCGGGGGAGTGCGATCTGGCGCTGGCCGGCGGTGTGACCGTGGTGGCCTCGCCGATGGGGATCATGGAGTTCAGCGCCCAGGGCGGGCTGGCCGCGGATGGGCGGTGCAAGTCCTATTCGGATGCCGCCGATGGCACCAGCTGGGCCGAGGGCGTGGGAATGGTGGTCCTGGAGCGTCTGTCCGACGCGCGGCGCAACGGCCACCAGGTCCTGGCCGTCCTGCGGGGTTCCGCGGTGAACCAGGACGGCGCGTCGAACGGGTTGACGGCGCCGAACGGTCCTTCGCAGCAGCGGGTGATCCGGCAGGCGCTGGCCGGTGCCGGGCTGTCCCCGGCCGAGGTGGACGTGGTCGAAGGACACGGGACCGGTACGGCACTGGGTGACCCGATCGAGGCGCAGGCGCTGCTCGCCACGTACGGACAGGGCCGGCCGGAGGACCGGCCGTTGCTGCTGGGCTCGGTGAAGTCGAACATCGGTCACACCCAGGCGGCGGCCGGCGTCGCCGGTGTGATCAAGATGGTCATGGCCATGCGCCACGGAGTGCTGCCCAAGACGCTGCACGTGGAGGAGCCCTCCTCGCACGTGGACTGGTCGGCGGGCGCGGTGGAGCTGCTTACCGAGCCGGCGGCGTGGCCGCAGACCGATCACCCCCGCCGGGCGGCCGTGTCGTCGTTCGGGATCAGCGGCACCAACGCCCACATGATCATCGAGCGAGTCGAAGCGCCGGACGCGGAGCCGGAGGGACAGGAGTCCGGGGGCCAGGATTCCGAGGGCCGTCCGCCCGCGTCGGCCGGTCCCGTGCCGGTCCTGGTCGCTGGCCGGTCGGCGGAGGCGTTGCGGGCGCAGGCCGGACGGCTGGTCGCGCACGTGGCGGGTCACGACGACCTGACCTTGGCCGATGTGGCGTTCTCGCTGGCCACGACGCGCTCGGCGTTCGAGTATCGGGCGGCCGTGGTGGCCGCCGATCCTGAAAGTGCGCTCGCCGGCCTGCGGGCACTGGCCGAAGACCGGCCGGGAGCGGGTGTCCTGCGAGGGCTGGCCACGGCCGAGTCGAAGGCGGCCGTGCTGTTCACCGGCCAGGGCAGCCAGTGGGCGGGGATGGGCCGCGAGCTGTACGCGCGGTTCCCGGTGTTCGCGCGGGCGTTGGATGAGGTGGTCGCCGAGCTGGACCCGCTGCTCGACGGTTCGCTGCGTGAGGTGCTGTTCGCCGACCAGGCCGGGCTGCTGGATCAGACGGGCTGGGCGCAGCCGGCGCTGTTCGCGCTGGAGACGGCGCTGTACCGGCTGGTCGAGTCATGGGGATTGCGGCCGGAGGTCGTGACGGGCCACTCGGTCGGGGAGATCACCGCGGCGCACGTGGCCGGGGTGCTGTCCCTCCAGGACGCGTGTGCGCTGGTGGCGGCGCGAGGCCGGTTGATGCAGGCGCTCCCGGCGGGCGGGGCCATGGTGGCGGTGCAGGCCTCCGAAGCGGAGATCGCAGAGCTGCTGGTCGAGCAGGTGTCGATCGCGGCCGTCAACGGTCCGACGTCGGTGGTGATCTCCGGGGATGAGCAGGCCGTGCTCGAACTCGCCGCCACGCTGGAATCCCAGGGGATCAGGACCCGGCGGCTGCGAGTGTCGCACGCGTTCCATTCGCCGTTGATGGATCCGATGCTGGAAGACTTCCGCGCCCTGGCCAGGACGCTGACCTTCAGCGCCCCGCGGATCCCGATCGTGTCCACGGTGACCGGGGAGACGGCCACGGCCGAGCAGGTGTGCTCGCCCGACTACTGGGTCGAGCAGGTACGGAGCGCGGTGCGCTTCGCCGACGGGGTGCGCGCGCTGCACGCGCAGGGGGTGACGGCCTACCTGGAGCTCGGGCCGGACGGGGTGCTGACGGCGATGGCCGAGGACACCCTGGCCGAGCTCACCGCTCCCGACGCACCGGTACTGGCGACGGTGCTGCGCAAGGACCGGGACGAGCAGAGCGCGATCATGACGGCGCTGGCGCAGCTGCACGTGCGTGGAGTGCCGGTGGACTGGCAGACGGTGCTCCGGGGCAGGCGCAGGATCGACCTGCCGACGTACGCTTTCCAGCGGCAGCGTTACTGGCCCGACGGCGCTGGGTCCCAGCTGGGGAACGTGGCCGCTGCGGGGCTCGCCGCCGCCGGGCACCCGCTGCTGGGTGCCGCGGTCGGGCTGGCCGACTCGGCCGGAGTGCTGCTGACCGGCCGGTTGTCGCTGCGGACGCATCCGTGGCTGGCCGACCACGCGGTGGGCGGCATGGTCATCTTCCCGGGCACCGGGTTCCTCGAGCTGGCGATCCGGGCGGGTGACCAGGTCGGCTGCGACGTGGTGGAGGAGCTGACCCTGACCACGCCCCTGGTGCTCGCCGAACGGGATGCCGTCGCGGTGCAGGTGTGGCTGGGCGCGGCGGCCGAGTCCGGCCGCCGCAGCCTGAGCATCTACGCCCGGCCGGCCGAGGCCGCCGACGAGGAGCCCTGGGTACGGCACGCCACCGGTGTGCTGACGAGCGGCGGCCGGGTGGCCGAGGCATTCGACGTAACGGTCTGGCCGCCGCAGGGGGCCACACCCATTCAGATGGACGGGGTGTACGACCAGTTCGCCGCAGGCGGGTTCGACTACGGTCCGGTGTTCCAGGGGCTGCGGGCCGCTTGGCGGGGTGTGGACGGCGCGGTGTTCGCCGAGATCGTCCTGCCCGAGCAGGCAGCGCCGAGCGCGGCTTCTTTCGGGGTGCATCCGGCGCTGCTGGACGCGGCGCTGCACCCCGTGGCCTTCGCCGGGCTGGACGACGCCGGGGGCGGCCGGTTGCCGTTCTCGTGGGGTGAGGTGTGCCTGCACGCCGGTGGCGCGTCGGTCCTGCGCGTACGGCTGGCCAGGATCGGCGGCGAGGCGATCTCGCTGATCGCGGTGGACGCCGCAGGGGAGCCGGTGCTCTCGGCGCGGTCGCTGGTGCTGCGGCCGGTCGCGGTCGACCAGCTGGCCGTGGGCGGCGGTCGCGACCCGCGCCGGGACTCGCTGTTCCAGCTGACCTGGACGGCGTTGCCCGAAACGCGGGCAGCGGCCGACACCGAGCTCGATTCGGTTGAGCTGACCTCGACTTCGGCATCGGATCTGGCGGCGCTGGAGACGGTGCCGGAGGTGGTGACCGTCGCGGTCGGCTCCGCAGGGCACGGCGACGTGGTCACATCGGTTCACGAGTTGACCACCGCGGTGCTGGGCCTGCTGCAGGCGTGGCTGGCCGATGACCGCTGTCGCCGCTCCCGGCTGGTGTTCGTGACCAGCGGCTCCGTCGCGGTGAGCCAGGGCGAGACCGTGGCGGACCTGGCCGCCGCCGCTGTGTGGGGACTGGTGCGATCGGCGCAGTGGGAGGAACCTGGCCGGTTCGTGCTGGTCGATGGGGACGAGCAGGAGATCTCCGCGTCGGTGCTGGCGTCGGGTGAGCCGCAGCTGGCGGTGCGCGAAGGTAAGGTGCTGGTTCCGCGCCTGGCGCGGGTGCCGCTCGGCGATGGCCTTGTCGAGGAGGGTGCCCGTTCGTGGGATCCGGACGGGACGGTGCTGATCACTGGTGGTACCGGTGGTCTGGGTGCGCTGTTCGCGCGGCATG
>NZ_JBEXUE010000545.1:0-6363 GCF_040614275.1 Streptosporangium sp. NPDC006013 | reverse complement strand
TCGTGCCCACCCTCGGGCGTGTCTGCTCCCACGGATTCGAGAGCTTGGAGCTGAGGAAGCACCCCAAGGTCGGTCTGCGCTCTTGTGTTCAACGTGGCCATCTGGATCACACCTCCAGTTCATGACGGCCAGGGCTGGTCAACACGGGGCTTCGAAGCGCATCACTGCGCCTCAAGCCCCCTCCTGCAGGAGAGGGTCGTTGACCTCGCGCCTGCTGTCCGTGGAGACCGTGACGTGGGGCCCGCGGTCTGGGGTCGAGCCCGGGCCGCCGCTCTTCTGAGAGGATTCCGTCGAGGTCGCCTTGCTCAACTCCGCCGGCACCGGCATGATCGTCCGGATCCCTTTGTCGACCGTCTCCTGACCTCCGTGATGGTCGGCATGCGGGACGCCACCGCTTCGGTCATCACTTGATTACGTAGTGTAATGGTGTCCGGTTGGCAAAGGGCGGGTTTTTGCCACGAGGAGGGGCGAGCATGCGGGCAAGGTCTCCAGAGGAACTTTCGTGATCTCGCACGCGCTTGTGGACGGGCCACATGGGCCGGTCCTGGCACGCGTTCCCGGCGATGCCGGGTCGCTGGCCGAGCTGGTACGCGGTCACTACGTCGGTGAGCGGCGGCTTCGGGAGGTCCGTGACCTGGCCGCGCTGCTGGCCGAGTCCCGGCGGGTCCACCACCTGCTGCCGCTGTTCGGGCGGGTGCCCGCCGAGCCGGACATCTGGGCGGAGCTGATCGCCTGCCTGGCGCAGGAGTTGGTGGTGCGCCGGGTCAACCTGACCCGGGTGCCGGCGGCGGTGCGGTGCGTCGCCGCCCTGCGCGAGCTGGGGCATCCTCTCGCGGGGCTGCCCCTGAGACTCGGCAGGGGAGAACGCTGGATACGCGTGCCCGACTTCCAGTCGGGCTGGGTTCCCCAGCCCGACTGGTACATTCCCGAGCATCCGGAGGTCGCGGGGCTCCTCCTGGACGGTCGCACGCTCGCGCGGGTTCCCGGTGGGGAGCCCGCGATCGTGAGCACCCGGCAGGAGGAGCGGCTCATCACCGCGGCGGTGGAGCACTGGAATTCACGGGGATGGGCGAAGATCTTCGAACTTCCCGGGGCTGTCGGCCCTGAGGAGCTGGTGCCGCTGGGGGTGAACGCCTTCCTGCCGGATGCCTTCGTGGCGGAGACCGTGTTGAACGGGCAGCGGGGCAGCCTGGGCTCGGTGGTGGCCGAGCTGTTCACCTCCGCCTACTGCGACGCCGCTTACTCCTCCGGGCTTCGCGGTGGGTACGGCAGGCTGGCGACGTGGCGGTCGGTCGCCGGTCTGGTGCGCGCTCCCGCCGACGCGTCCGTCCACCGGGTCAACGAGCTCGCGGCCCGGTGGCGGTGGCTGGCGTTCAGGATCACCAGGCGCACGCCGTACTGGACGGACCAGGAGCTCGCGGTCGGCGCGCTCAGCCCGCGCGGGAAGGTGCTGAGCCTGCTGGTCTGCTACGACACCGACTGACCGACCTTTGGCCGGTCAACGCCCAGCGGCCTGGGGCGTTCCCGAGTCGGGAGAGGGGTCGGGCCGGAGGCTGAGAGCCCCGACCGGGCAGATCCGCACCGCGTGGCGGAGGCCGGCGGTGTGGGCCTCGGTGACCTCGCCGGTCACGAGGACGAGTCCCTCGTCGTCGGAGTCGAAGATCTCCGGCAGGACGAGCGAGCACTGCCCGGCACCGACACAGCGCCGGCGGTCCGCTTATGGGCAGCGTTCCCTTCCTGCTCGGCATGGAGGTGCCCGAGGAGGAACGGAGCGCGATCGCGCTGACCGTCGCCGCGAGACTCGTCGCCGACCGTTAGGCCCCGCCGTCAGCGGGCCCCGCACACGTCAGGGACCCTGGGGGCCGCGGTAGGGCAGGGGCTGGCTGTAGACGAGGTTGGTGGTGGTGCTGCCGAACCGGGCCAGTTCGTCGACGAGCTGTTCGAGGTGGGCCATGGAGGTCGCGGCCAGCTTCAGCACGTAGCAGTCGTCGCCGGTGGTCCGCAGGCACTCCAGGATCTCGGGGCGCTCGTCGAGCAGCCGGTGCAGGGGCTGGTGCCGGCTGCCCGGATACTTCAGGCGTACCACGGCGAGCACGGTGAAGCCGACCTTCGCCAGGTCGACGTGGGCGTGGTAGCCGGCGATGACGCCCGCCGCCTCCAGGCGCCTGATCCGCTCGGTCGTGGCGGAGGCGCTGAGGTTCACCCGTCGCCCCAGCTCGGTCAGTGGGATGCGGCCGTCTCGCTGGACCTCGACCAGGATCGACCAGTCGGTGGCATCGAGGCTCTCGGTCATCCGGCAAAGGTACCGGCATATTCACGGCATATCGACTATTGCGCCGGGAAAACTCTCTTCCAATGGGAAATAACGGCTGGATAGCCTGAACCAGTGCAAATAGGCGTTAATGTCCCGAATTTTGGGCCAGGTACCGACCCCGGCGTGCTGCGCGACTGGGCGCAGACGGTGGAGGGCCTGGGTTTCGACCTGCTCATGGTCTCCGACCACATCGCGATAACACCCGACGTCGCCGAACAGTACCCGGCGCCGTTCTACGAACCCTTCACCACCCTCGCCTGGCTGGCCGGCATCACCGGCAGGGTCAGGCTCGGGACCACGGTGCTCATCGTGCCGTACCGGCACCCGCTGCTCGTCGCCCGGATGGCCGCCAACCTCAACCAGCTCAGCGGGGGACGGCTCGTCCTCGGCGTGGGCGTCGGCTGGGCGCGGCAGGAGTTCGACGCGCTCGGAGTCCCGTTCCAGCGGCGCGGGGCGCTGACCGACGATCACCTCCGGGTGATCCGCGCCGCCTGGAACGATGACAAGGACTACCGCGCCGGGCGGATACCGATCTGGGTCGGCGGCAACAGCGACGCCGGACTGCGCCGGGCGGTACATCTCGGCGAGGCATGGCATCCGCTGAGGTTCACCCTCCCCTGGCTGCGCGAGGCGCTGGGCCGGTTGAAGGCCATCGCGAACGAGTGCCAACGACCGGTGCCCGCGCTGGTCCCCCGGATCGCCCTGCGGCTCACCGAGACGCCGATCACCGCCCCCGGGCGGCTCGCCGGTGAGGGCACGATCGACCAGATCCTTGACGACCTCGAACAGCTTCGCCTCCTCGGCTCCGAGACCGTCGTACTCGACCCCTTCAACGGAGACCCGGACGAGACACGCCATCCGCAGACCGCCTGGCAGGCGCTCGCGACCGTGGCCGCCCGCTGGAATCCGAGCACGCATCAGACAGAAACGAGGGAAACCATGACCGGCGACGACGAGAAGTTCCTGCGCAGGGCCATCGAGCTTGCCGCCGCGGCGCGGGCGGCCGGTGACCCGCCGTTCGGGTCACTGCTGGTGGGCCCGGACGGCACCGTGCTCGCCGAGGACCGCAACACGGTTCTCAGCGACGCCGACATCACCGCCCACCCCGAGCTCAAGCTGGCCAGGTGGGCGGCCCGCGAGCTCGACCCCGCCGCCGCGGCCGCCACGACCATGTACACCAGCTGCCAGCCGTGCCCCATGTGCGGGGGCGCCATCGAACGGTCCGGCCTCGGCCGCGTGGTGTTCGCGCTCTCCAACGAACAGCTCGCGAGCCTCAAACCGGCCGCCACCGGCGTCGGCGCGCGGCAGGAGGGCCCCGCCCTGTTCGACGAGGCGCGCGTCCCGGTCGAGGGTTACTACCGCTGATCCGGTTCGATGGTTTCCACGGTCGTCCCACGATCTCGGCGTCGCCATGCCCGCGGCGCCGGAGCGGGATCACGTCATCCTCGGCGTGCCCTGCTAGGGTGCGATGTCTAATCAATCGTTCGATTGAGAGATGCCGTGTCAAACCTCGAGCAGATCCAGCGGGCCGCGGTGCGGCTCTTCGCGGAACGGGGCTTCGCGGCCACGGGCATCCGTGAGATCGGCCGCGCGGCCGGGCTGAACTCGGCCACGCTGTACCACTACGCGGGCGGCAAGGAGGAGTTGCTGGCCGGGATCATGCGCGCGGGCCTGGGCGAGCTGCTGCGCGCCGGGCGCGAGGCCCTGGAGCCCAGCGCGGACCCGGCCGTCCAGCTCGCCAGGCTGGTGCTCGCCCAGGTCGCGACGGAGGCGGTCAACCCGCTCACCTGCCAGGTCACCGACCGCGAGGTGCGGGCACTGACCGGGGACAACCACGCGGAGATCGTCGCCATGCGTGACGACTACGAGTCCATGTTCCAGCGCGTGCTGGAGCGAGGGGTGCGTACCGGGGAGTTCCAGATCACCGACCTGCGGGTGGCCAGGCTGGCGCTGCTCGAGATGTGCAACGGGGTCGCCGTCTGGTACCGCCCCGACGGCCGGCTGTCGGTCGCCCAGCTGCAGGATCGCTTCGTCGAGCTGTCCTGCAGGCTGGTCGGCTCCCGGCTGGTCGGCCGTCAGGAGTGCGGGCCCGAGATCGTCGTCGTGCCGCTCAGCTCCGAGCCCCGTGACGGGAACGTCGGCGTCGAGGCGTCGGCGTGAGCGCCTGAGCCGCGGCTCGCGGTATCCCTAAGACAGCATCGACTCATCATCGGAAGGCGGGGAGCCGACATCCTCCCCTTTTCGAGGGAGGGAATCTCCCGTCTCCCTCCCCGCCCGAAGGCGGGGGTTTCCAGGTTGGAGGATTTGATGAAGGCGATCGTTTACCGGCGCTACGGAGGGCCGGAGGTCCTGGAGATGGGGGAGGTCCCCGAGCCGAAACTCGGCCCGGAGTCCGTTCTCATCGACGTCAGGACGGTGTCGGTCAACCCGGTCGACTGGCAGACAGCCGCCGGGCAGCTGGACAGCCGTTTCGACGTGCATTTTCCCGTGGTCCCCGGCTGGGACGTCGCGGGGGTGATCGCGAAGGTCGGCCCGACGGTCACCGGCTTCGCGGTGGGGGACGAGGTGATCGGGTACGTGCGCGAGGATTCCATCGGGAGGGGAACCTACGCCGAGCGGGTGGCCGCGCCGGTGCGCACCATCGCCCGCAAGCCGGTCAATCTGAGCTGGGAGCAGGCGGCGGCCGTCCCCATCGCCGGCCTCACCGCCTACCAGTCACTCGTCCACGCGCTGCGGGTGGGGACCGGTGACACCGTGCTGGTGCAGGCCGCGGCGGGCGGTGTCGGGTCGTTCGCCGTACAGATCGCCGCCGCCCTGGGAGCGCGTGTCATCGGCACCGCCTCGGCCCGCAACCACGACTACCTGCGAGGCCTCGGCGCCGAGCCCGTCACCTACGGCCCCGGGCTCGGCGAGCGGGTCCGGGCGCTCGCGCCGGCCGGTGTCAGCGCGATCGTGGACATGTACGGCGGCGAGACGCTGGTCTCCTCCCTTGACCTGCTGCGCGAGGACGCGCGGGGGCGGGTCGTCTCGCTGACCAACGACGGTGTGCTGGAGCACGGCGGCGTCTTCGTGTTCGCCAGGCCGAGCACGGCGGACCTCGACGAGCTGCGACAGATGATCGAGAACGGTCTGGTCGTCCCGGAGATCGCGACGGTGCTGGATCTGTCGGAGGCCGCCGAGGCCTTCCGGCTGAGCCGGAGCGGGCACGTACGAGGCAAGATCGTCCTTCGGGTCTCGACGGGCTGAGGCAGGACAGGCCGGGGCATCCGCGCGGGCCGTCCGACCTTTTCCCGCCCCGTGCGGAGAGCCGGTGGCATGGTCCCGGTTAAGGAACCGGCCGTGTTCGGCATGTCGCCGGCATCCTTCCGAGGCGCGGCGGTTGGAACCCGCCCGTGGGGTAGGAGATGCGCATGTCGGAGGAGGTGCTGGCGATGGCCGGACGCGTGGTGGTGGTGACGGGAGCCAGCGGGGGAATCGGCCGTGCGACCGCGCGGGCCTTCGGCGCCCAGGGGGCGAAAGTGGCCCTGCTGGCGCGGGGGGAGGTCGGGTTGCGAGGGGCGGCGGAGGATGTGACGGCGGCCGGTGGCCAGGCACTCGTGCTCCCGACGGACGTGGCCGACTACGGCGCGGTCCGGGAGGCCGGGCGGCGTGCCGAAAGGGAGCTCGGCCCGGTCGACGTGTGGGTGAACGTGGCGTTCAGCTCGGTGTTCGCCGAGTTCGTCGACATCGAGCCGGAGGAGTTCAAACGGGTCACGGAGGTGACCTACCTGGGAGTCGTCCACGGCACGAGGGTGGCGCTGGATCTGATGCTGCCGCGTGACCGCGGCGTGATCGTGCAGACCGGGTCGGCGCTTGCCAAACGCGGCATTCCCCTGCAGTCGGCCTACTGCGGGGCGAAGCATGCCATCCAGGGATTCCATGAATCGCTGCGCACGGAGCTGTTGCACCACGGCAGCGGGGTACGGGTCACGATCGTGCACATGCCCGCGGTGAACACGCCGCAGTTCGGCTGGGTCATGTCACGCCTGCCGAGGCAGGCGCAGCCGGTC
>NZ_JBEXUE010000544.1:0-6366 GCF_040614275.1 Streptosporangium sp. NPDC006013 | reverse complement strand
CGCCTCGCGGGCGTCGCGGCAGAGGTGGGTCGGCCGAGGCGACCTCACCCCAGAGCGCGGGTGCTCTCGCGGAGGATCACCTCGCCGGTCACGACCTGGGCCCTGGCCCCCTCGTCCGGGGCGAGGGCCATCTCCAGTGCGCGGGCACCCATCTCCGCGAGCGGCAGCCGCACCGTGGACAGCGAGGGAACCAGGTCGCGCAGCGTGGAGATGTCGTCGAAGCCCGCCACCGAGACGTCCTCTGGGACGCGGATGCCCCGGTCCCTGAAGGCGGCCAGGGCACCCACCGCCATCACGTCGGTGACGGCGAAGACACACGTGACCCCGGACACCTGGGTGGCCGCCGAGTAGCCGCCCTCCCTGTCGAAGGAGCCGTGCAGGACACGCGGCGCGGGCAGGCCGAGCTCTTCGAGCGCGGCGGCGAACCCGGCCACCCTGTCCATGGACGCGATCAGCCGCTCGGGCCCGGCGAGGACGGCGAAGCTCCGGTGCCCCAGCCCGGCGAGGGCACGGGCCAGCGCGGCGGCGCCCAGGCGGTTGTCCGGCACCACCGCGTCGACCCCGAGCAGGTCCTGGCCCACGCAGGCCGCCCGGCCACCGGTCTCCCGGTAGCGGTCGAGCTCCTCGCGGAGCTGCCGGGTCAGCTGCTCGTCGGCGATCCGGGAGCCGACCAGCAGCACGGCGCGGACCCGCTGCGCATTCAGTGTCGAGACATAGGCGATCTCCCGCTGGGGGTCGCGGTGCGTGGTGCCGATCATGACCATCAGCCCCTGGTTCTCCGCGACCCGCATGGCCCCGTCGGCGATCGCGGCGAAGTAGGGGTCGGTGAGATCGTGAACGACCAGGCCGATCACGTTGCTGGCCCCCCTGGCGAGGGTCTGCGCGGCCACGTTGGTGCGGTATCCCAGCTGGGCCGCGGCCAGCTCCACCTTGGCCCGCAGGGATGCGCCCACCTGTCTGGTGCTGCCGTTGAGCACCCGTGACGCCGTGGCGAGCGAGACGCCCGCGTGCCGGGCGACATCCTCAAGCGTGACCACCGACAACCTCCCGGAAAGCGTTTTCCAAAGTCTGTCAGAGTTGTCGCCGTCCCGCATCCGGGACATGCCGCACCGGACCGCGCACCTTGGGGAACAACTTACCCACCTCGCGCGGGACCGGCCGCGCCAAACGTTGTTACCCGCGAGTAGCATAGGGGGGAAGCCATCCAGCAACGAGGAGCGAACCCCGTGCCTTCGTCTCGTGACGTCGTATTCGTCGACGGTGTGCGCACACCCTTCGGCAGGTCGGGCCCCAAGGGCCTGTACGCCGAGACACGCGCCGACGACCTGGTGATCCGCGTCATCCGCGAGCTGATCCGGCGTAACCCGAATCTGCCTCCCGAGCGCGTCGACGAGGTGGCCATCGCGGCCACCACGCAGATCGGCGACCAGGGCCTGACCCTCGGCCGCTCCGCCGCGATACTGGCCGGGCTGCCCAAGAGCGTGCCCGGCTACTCGATCGACCGCATGTGCGCCGGCGCGATGACCGCGGTGACCTCGGTCGCCGGAGGCATCGCCTTCGGCGCCTACGACGTCGCCATCGCCGGCGGCGTCGAGCACATGGGCCGCCACCCCATGGGCGAGGGCGTCGATCCCAACCCCCGCTTCCTGGCCGAGCAACTCGTGGACGGCTCCGCCCTCGTCATGGGCATGACCGCCGAGAACCTGCACGACCGCTACCCCTCCATCACCAAGGAGCGCGCGGACGCCTTCGCCCTCGCCTCCCAGGAGAAGGTCGCCAAGGCCTACGCCGACGGCCGGATCCAGCCTGACCTGGTCCCGATGGCGACCAGGTCCGCCGAGAAGGGCTGGGGGCTGGCCACCGCCGACGAGGCCCCCCGCCCCGGCACCACGCTGGAGGGTCTGGCCGCGCTGAAGACCCCGTTCCGCCCGCACGGCCGGGTCACCGCGGGCAACGCCTCCGGTATCAACGACGGTGCCACCGGCTGCGTCGTGGCCGCCGCCGACGTCGCCGAGGAGCTCGGCCTCGCCCCGAAGATGCGCCTGGTCTCCTACGCCTTCGCCGGCGTGGACCCCGAGGTCATGGGGGTCGGGCCGATCCCGTCCACGGAAAAGGCGCTGCGCCTGGCCGGGCTCTCCATCTCCGACATGGGACTGTTCGAGATCAACGAGGCCTTCGCCGTGCAGGTGCTGGCGTTCCTCGAGCACTTCGGCATCGCCGACGACGACACCCGGGTGAACCCCTACGGCGGCGCCATCGCCTTCGGCCACCCGCTGGCCTCCTCCGGGGTGCGCCTGATGACGCAGCTCGCCCGCGAGTTCGGTGAGCGCCCCGACGTCCGCTACGGCATGACCACGATGTGCGTCGGCCTGGGCATGGGTGGAACGGTCATCTGGGAGAACCTCAGCTGGGAAGGTAACAAGTGACGGACATCAAGGAACTCTTCGCCGACGAGATCGTCACCCGGGCGACGGTCCACGACGTGGAGCTGCCCCAGGGTGCGGGCACCATGGCCCTGATCACGCTGGACAACGGCTTCGACCACACCAAGCCGTCGACGTTCGGCCCCGGGGGGCTGACCTCGCTGGGCGAGGCCCTCGACGCGATCGCCGGGCGCGGCGACCTGGCGGCCGTGGGCGTCGTCGGCAAGCCGTTCGTCTTCGCCGTCGGTGCCGACCTCAAGGGCGCCGCGCTGGTCTCGGAACGGGACCAGGCGCTACAGATCGGCCGGCTGGGCCACGAGGTGTTCCGCCGCCTCGGCGAGCTGGACGTGCCGTCGTTCGCGTTCGTCAACGGCGCGGCCATGGGCGGCGGTCTGGAGATCGCGCTGCACTGCACGTACCGGACCATCTCCTCCGGTGTGCCCGCCGTGGCACTGCCGGAGTGCTTCCTCGGCCTGGTCCCCGGCTGGGGCGGCACCCAGTTGCTGCCCCGCCTGATCGGGCCGGCCGCGGCCGTCAAGCTCATCATCGAGAACCCGCTCTCGCAGAACCGCATGATCAAGGGCAGGGAGGCGTTCGGGCTGGGTGTCGCCGACGCGATGTTCGAGCCCGCCGACTTCCTTGAGGAGTCACTGCGCTGGGCCTCGGCGGTGCTGCGCGGCGACGTCACCGTCTCCCGCGCCGACCACACCGCCGAGGACTGGTCCAAGACCGTCTCCGACACCCGTTTCCTGCTCGACATGAAGCTGCACGGCGCCTCCCCCGCCCCGTACCGGGCGCTGGAGCTCCTCGAGCTGGCCCGCACCGCCACCCGCGACGAGGGCTTCGCCGCCGAGGACCGGGCGCTGGCCGACCTCCTCATGGGCGACGAGCTCCGCGCCGGCCTGTACGCCTTCGACCTGGTGCAGCGCCGGGCCAAGAAGCCCGCCGGAGCCCCGGAGGCGGCCCTGGCCCGCAAGGTCACCAAGGTCGGCGTCGTCGGCGCGGGCCTGATGGCCTCGCAGATGGCGCTGCTGTTCGCCCGCCGCCTGGAGGTCCCGGTCGTGCTGACCGACCTGGACCAGGCCCGGCTGGACAAGGGCGTGGGCTACGTGCACACCGAGATCGACAAGCTGCTCGCCAAGGGCCGCGTCTCCGGCGACCAGGCCAACCGGCTCAAGGCCCTGGTGACCGGCTCGCTGACCAAGGAGGCGTTCGCCGACGCCGACTTCGTCATCGAGGCCGTGTTCGAGGACATGAAGGTCAAGCAGAAGGTGTTCGCCGAGGTGGAGGCGGTCGTCTCCGCCGAGTGCGTGCTGGCCACGAACACCTCCTCGCTCTCGCTGACCGAGATGGCCTCGGGGCTCCGGCACCCCGAGCGCGTCGTGGGCTTCCACTTCTTCAACCCGGTCGCGGTGATGCCGCTGCTGGAGATCGTCCGAGGGGAGCGGACGGACGACGCGACGCTCGCCACGGCCTTCGCCGTCGGCCGGTCGCTGAAGAAGTCGTCGGTGCTGGTCAAGGACGCGCCCGCGTTCGTGGTCAACCGCCTGCTGACCCGCTTCATGGGCGAGGTCATCGGTGCCGTCGACGAGGGCACCCCGCTGGAGCTCGCCGACCACGCGCTGGACGGGCTCGGCCTGCCGATGACCCCGTTCGCGCTGCTGCAGCTCGTCGGCCCGGCCGTGGCACTGCACGTCGCCGAGACGATGCATGAGGCGTTCCCGTCCCGCTACGGGGTGTCGGAGAACCTCGCCCGGCTGGTCGCGGCGGGTAAGCCGGGTGTCTACGCGCCGGACTTCTCCCTGGACCCCGAGGCGGTGGCCCTCTTCGCCGGGGGCACCTCACCGTCCACGGCCGAACAGGTCCGGCTGCGGGCGCTGCGGGCCCTGGCCGAGGAGATCCGTCTCATGCTCGACGAGGGTGTGGTCTCCGCTCCCCAGGACATCGACCTGTGCATGGTCCTCGGCGCGGGGTGGCCGTTCCACCTGGGCGGCGTCACCCCCTACCTCGACCGCGAGGGGATCTCCGAGGTGCGCTTCCTGCCGCCTGGCGTGGCCTCGGTGCCCGCCTGACGCACCCCTTTCCCGGTGTGGCTCCCCTGTCTCGCGGCCGTCGCGGGACGGGGGAGCGCGTCACCGTGTCGCTGCCCGCCGCTGCTCCGACAGCCTGCTGTGCCGGTAGCCGTAGCCGATGTAGATCAGGAGTCCGAGGAGCATCCACGCCCCGAACCTGATCCAGGTCTCCACCGGCAGGTTGAGCATCAGGTAGAGGCAGGCGAGCACCGACAGGACGGGCACCAGCGGCACCAGCGGGGTGCGGAAGGAGCGGGGCAGGTCGGGACGGGTGCGGCGGAGGATGACCACCGCGATCGAGACCACCGCGAACGCGAAGAGCGTGCCGATGTTGACCAGTTCGGCGATCGTGGACAGCGGCACCAGCCCGGCCAGGACCGCGACGACGACACCCATGATGATGGTGATGACGTACGGCGTGCGGTACTTCGGATGGACCTTGGCCAGCCCGCTTGGCAGCAGTTCGTCGCGGCACATGGCGAACATCACCCGTGACATGCCCAGCATGAGGATCATCACGACGGCCGTCAGGCCGACCAGCGCGCCGACGCTGATCAGCGACGCGGCCCAGGTCTGGCCGACGGCCTTGAACGCGTCGGCCAGTGGCGCCGCCTCGCTGAGTTGACGGTAGGGCTGCATGCCGACCACGACCAGCGAGACCGCGACGTAGAGCACGGTGCAGACACCGAGTGAGGACAGGATGCCGACGGGCAGGTCCCGCTGCGGGTCGCGGGTCTCCTCGGCGGCGGTGGCGACCACGTCGAAGCCGATGTAGGCGAAGAACACGACCGCCGCGGCGCTGAAGATGCCCAGCACCCCGTACGCGACCGGGGTGATGCCGAACAGTACCTGGATCAGCGGCGCGGCCAGTCCCTCCACCGCGGGGGTCGCCTTGGACGGCGGGATGAACGGCGAGTAGTTGGCGCCCCTGACGAAGAACAGCCCCGCCACCACGACCAGCAGGATCACCGCGAGCTTGATCGTGACGATGATCAGGTTGAACCGGGAGGACAGTTTGATCCCGAGGACCAGGACCCCGGTGAGCAGCAGCACGACCAGCGCGGCGGGCAGGTTGAACACCGCCCCCTCCCCCGCGATCACGCCGGGCAGCGGGACCCCCAGGGACGCCAGCAGCGAGGTCAGGTACCCCGACCAGCCGACCGCGACGACCGCGGCGCCGAGCATCATCTCCAGCGTCAGGTCCCAGCCGATGATCCAGGCGGGCAGCTCGCCCAGGGTGGCGAAGGCGAAGGTGTAGGCGGACCCGGCCACCGGGACGGTGGAGGCGAACTCGGCGTAGCAGAGCGCCGCCAGCGCGCAGACGATCCCGGCGGCCACGAAGGAGAGCGCCACCGCGGGCCCCGCCGTCTCCCTGGCGACCCGGCCGGTGAGCACGAAGATGCCGGTGCCCACGATGACGCCGATACCGAAGACCGTGAGGTCCAGCGCGGTGAGATCCTTGCGCAACCGGTGTTCCGGTGCCTCGGTGTCCGAGATCGACTGCTCCACCGACTTGACGCGAAGAACACCCACGATCCCTCCTGACGCGCCGGCGGTCACCCTTGCCGACGCATCAGGTCATGCCCAGCGGATCACCGCCTGAACGGCGGAGCCGAGGATGTTTGGAAGGGAGGTGTGGTCAGCCGGCCGGCTCGTTCTCCAGGGCCGGAGAACGCTTCGCGATCGCCTCGGTGACCTGCCGGGCGATGTCCTGCGAGGTCAGGCCGATCTCGCTGAGGATCTTCGCACGCTTGGCGTGGTCGAGAAAGCGCCGCGGGATGCCGTAGGTGCGGACCGGGACGTCGACGTCGGCGTCGCGCAGCAGGCGGGCGACCGCGTCACCCACACCGCCCACCCTGCCGCTGTCCTCG
>NZ_JBEXUE010000543.1:0-6375 GCF_040614275.1 Streptosporangium sp. NPDC006013 | reverse complement strand
GGGCGCCTGGGGCATGGTCGAGGGCATGAGGAGACTGCTTTCCGGAGAAGGTACGGGGAGTGGTGCCGGGCCGTAGCCGCACCACGCACCCGCCGTACCCAACCAACGCGCCGACCACCGGCACGCCGCCGCAGGAGCCCTAAACCGCTGAACGGACGACACCGCCCAGCAATGGCCCATGCAGGACCTCTGGAGTCAGGACAACGCGAGTCAGCCGTACCGCCAGTAGCAGAGCCCCGCCCACTGCCGGATGATCGGCGTTCTCGTCTTCGTCCTCGCCTCCCGGCATGCGTGCGGGATCGAAGCCCGCGGCCCTCATGGCGTCCACAAGACGATCAGGGTCGCTCCCATAGCGCCATGCGGGAATCATGGGGTTGAAGGAGGTCACTGTCTCTCCGTCGCGGGCGTACACGAAGTTGTCGGTCGCGTGGTCGTGACGCAGGACCGACACAACCTCTGTCGCGGTCGACAGGGCCCGTAAGGCATCGCGTTCTATCGCCTGCCGCCCTCCTCTCTCGATGAGCACGGTCCAGCCGCCCAGCCTCCCGGCTAAAACCGTGTCGGGGAACAGCCCTTCATCATCCAGCTCTTCGTACGTGAGCGGCCGAATGCTCCCTTCTGTGGTGCCCATGCGTCGAAGCGCCTCGGCCTCGTCGAGCCCCCACACGAAGGTCAGGCACCACACGTCGCCCAACTCATAACCTTCGGCCAGCCATGCGACGTCGGCGTATGTGATCTCCATCCGTACCACTCCCAGCCGTCTTCCTCAGGTATGCCGCCAAAGTAACGATCACCTCCGACATTCGTGCGCCCCTGATCTACGGCTCTTAAAAACCATGTGCCTCCGGCGGGGGAGGTGCGTGCGTCCGCACGGGGTTCTCAGGCCGTGCCCGTCAGGAGGGTAACCAAGAGGGAATCAGAGGGACTCACGGACAAGGCGAGACCGCCTCTGACCTGGAACGCAGCAGCTCACAGGGGTGCGTACCGAGATCTTGTAAACTGTTGTAGGTCAGGGGTTCGATTCCCCTCATCGGCTCGCAACAAAGGGCCAGGTCAACCGGCATACGGTGACCTGGCCCTTTGATCGTTGAGCCGATCCATAGGGCTTGAGGCACGTTGAGTTCTCACTGAACCAGGGGAGAATCACACGTGAGAGCCGCACGGCATGGTTGGCCCCTTTTGCCTTAACATCGGCTTCCATGATCGGGCGTCGAATCTTCCTTGTGCTAGGCACCTTCTTCCTCATCGCCCCCGTCCTCAGATCATGTGGCACGATCGGAGGCTCATTTCCGTCACAGCCGATCCGTGAAGTGCTGCCAGTCATGGCCATCGCTGGTGTGGGATTCATGATTGCCGCCGTGGCCATGGCCATAGTTGAGCACGGTGAAACCCCTCCGCCCAACTCCGAGCAGAGTCGCCGAGAGGAGGAGAGTGCCTCGTAACGTTTGTGTCCATCCGATCCGGCTTGGCGTCACCGCAGCTTTGGCTAACCTGATAGCCCCGTTGCACTTCCAGTTGCAGTCCGAGGCCGTTCCAGGCGGTTCAAGATGGACCACGGATAATCTCTGACCTGCACTGAACTGCCCGGAACGAGCCAAGGCCGATCTTTTAATCCGCATGTTGATCGTTGTCGTCGCTTGGCAGCGCACTACACGCGCTTTCAAGCTCTCCAATCGCGATCATGTCTCGTACGGCGTCGGTCATCGAGACGAAGCCAGGCTTGCGGATGATGACCAGGTCCGAGCACCAGAAGTACCGACCGTTGAGGCATTCGCCCGTACCCTGCCAGCGGTCCATGATCCCAGAGATGGCCCCGAGGGTCATGAAGGTTGCATAGCGCCGAGTGCCGTCAGGAAGCGTGATGGTCGCGTCGGCCTGATCAGCGGTCTCGGGATCATGCCCTTCCCAGCAGGGGATCAGCATCTCGAAGCCAGGGTCGCTGATGCGATAGAAGGGGCCGTCGATCTCGATCATGTGGTGAGTCTGTCAGCCGTGCCCGTCGCGTGCCCGATAGGACGGGAAACGAGGGGGAACAGCGGGGAGTCACGGGGAACGCGATCAGGGCGCTGAGCTGTGTCTTCGCAGGTCGAGCAAGATCGGTATGCGTCTTTGCAAGCAGGATGTCAGGAGTTCGAATCTCCTAGGCTCCACCAGCCAGAACACTTCTCAACGGGTCTTGGTGTGCGGCATCCGGGCCATTAGCCCTCCCCCAGGCCGTTCCGCCGTCATCGTTCTTCTGTTCGGCTTCCACCCGTGCGCTCAGCGCGTCGGCGATCCTCTGATCGGCGTCCCGTGTGGCGTGCTGGTAGATCAGTGCGGCCCGGTCGCTGTGTGCCCCATCCGCGCCTTGAGATCGGCCAGACTCGCCCCCGACTGCGCGGCCGGCGTGTTACCAGTGTGCCGCAGGTCGTGGAAGTGCAGGCCCTTGACGCCCATCTCCTTGAGTGCGTCCGCCCACCTGGCCTCACGCCGGAAGTTGTTGCCCCGCAGGAACCCTCTCCGCTTGCCGGGAAAGACGAAGGCATCTGGCCCGGTGCCCACGAACTCCGCCAGGTGATCGGAGGGCGCCGGGACTATCGCCGAGGGAATGCCGATGATCCGCCGGCCAGCCCGGGACTTGGGCGGACCAAGGGGCGGTGGCGCTGAGCGCCGCGCCCGCCCCTGCACAGCCCGCCGGGCATGCGGCGTGGGCGCCGGTCCCGACGTGCGGCAGGACTCCGGGGCGGCACCGTACGCAGCATCCGCCGACCGGACCCAAAGGCTCGGCCCGCGCCGCCCCCGCTATCGTCGTCGGGCTCGTAGCACAAGAACGATGGCGATCACGATTAGCACAAAGAGCAAAACCTCAAACCAGCCCAGGCCGAACATGCATGCGTCCCTTCCGACTGAGATTGCCGACCTTCACGATGTCCGAGTAGATGAGTCAGGTCAATGACAGCGCCGCGCCTGGGTCACAGCGACCGGACCAGCTACGGACTTCGGACGCGTCGCCGCCAGGTACAGCACGACGATCGCCACGGGGTGGTCGGCCACCACTCGTGGTTGGGGGCGATCGAAGGTCCGGGGCAGCAGTCGGCAGCCATCACCCCTAGCGGGATGTTGATCGGGAAGGCCGCGAAGTGCGCGGCCGGGGCCGCGATGTCGGGTGTGCGCCGGCGGAGGCGATGAGCACGCGGGAACGGCGCTCAAGCGCGGACCCACCGACCTCAGCTGCTCCGCAGCCGCCGCGCGCCAGTCCGGCTGTGACGTGTCGTCAGGTCAGCCGGATCCGCACAGCCTCTTGAGCTCGGCGAGGTCCGTGTTGATATCCGCGATCACCTGGTTGGGATCGCCGCCGGTCATGCCGGTCAGCCGGAAGTTCAGCTCCTGGAATTCGGCGGCCAGTCGACTGATCGTCGCCC
This sequence comes from Streptosporangium sp. NPDC006013, assembly GCF_040614275.1. Taxonomy (NCBI): domain Bacteria; kingdom Bacillati; phylum Actinomycetota; class Actinomycetes; order Streptosporangiales; family Streptosporangiaceae; genus Streptosporangium; species Streptosporangium sp. NPDC006013. The sequence goes on along the minus strand of NZ_JBEXUE010000543.1, from coordinate 2,974 downwards.
CCACCGCTCCTTGCGCGTCGAGGACCGCGCCCATCAGGTCGAGGTAGGTCTGGCGAGCCGCGGCTGCCTGGCTGCTGCGGGTGGTCCCGGCGTTCTGGCGGTATGCGGTCAGTGCCGTCGCCGTCTCGTCGCAGCCCCCGGGCCGGACCGTTGACACCAGCGGGGAGACAACCGGCACCGCTCGCGTGGGGCTTGGCGCCGGTGGCTGGGGCGTGCTGGACTCGGGCGACGGGCGCGGGGCCGGCGGTGCGGGCCGGGTGGTGACCGGATCCGGTGACGACGGCCGCGGAGCCGAGGTGGTGACTACCGCGTCGGACGGGGGCTGCGGTGGCGGGGCCGGCGGCATCAGGTAGGCGACCAGCGCGACCACGGCGGCTACCGCACCGGCCAGAGCGCTCATCGCCGCCCAGTTCGGGCGCAAACCTGCTCCTCCGCCCGTCGGCGGCTGCGCTGGTCCGTTCTCCGTCATGCCCTCATCGTGGCCGAGCCGCCGAACTCGGTCCAGGAAACCTTCCGCTGACCTTTCTCCTGTACCAGAGATGATCGGCGCACCTGTCTGCAGGTCACCGAGGCCGGTGGCCCTTCTTTTTACGGCTGGCTGGCACGGCCCGGCGACCGGAGCCATTCTGTGCGGGTTTCTGTGCCTGCCGCTGTGCCGGTTTCTCCGCAGGGGAGGCGGGGGTACGGCCCCGCGAGCTGTTCACCGTCCGGCCGCGGACGATGCCGATGAAATCTTCCACCAGGTCAGTGGTCGCGTCCGTGGGCCAGGTCAGCGCGACCTGAGACTGCGGCGCGTCCGGCACCGGCCGGTAAGTGAGATCCCTGCGGTGGTGGAGGCGTGCCAGCGACAGCGGAACCAGGAGAATCCCAGTGCCGGCCGCTACCAGCTCGACCGCGTCCGCCGTTGTGGCCGGGCGGGTGAACGCGGGCAGCCCGGGCCGGACCGTCCACTCGATGGTGTCGTCCAGAGGATGGAACACCTCGTCGTCGATAAGGTCGGCGATGGTCACCTCGTCGGCGGCGGCTATCGCGTGGTCCTTAGGCGCCATGACCACCGTGGTCTCCACGTAGAGAGGAATCACGCTGAGCTCGTCCCGGTCGACCGGCAGCCTGACGAATCCGGCGTCGGCGCCGCCATTCCGCAGGAGTCCCACCACCTCGGCGGCGGGAACCGCGACCAGGGTAATCGGCACGCCGGGCATTCTCTCGGTCCAGACGTTGACCCATTTCGCGGGTGTCACCCCGGGCACGTACGCCAGTCGAAACGTCCTGCCGGTCTCTCCATCAGTCACTTCCTCAGGGTACTGATGTCAGGGGAACCTGTTCCGGCTGACTACTCTTGACGCCATGACCTCGCCCAAACCGAAGACCATCCAGACAATGAAGCCCGCGACCGCGGCCAAGAAGCTGGGGGTCCCCCTCTCGGCCACTCCCGCCGAGTTCCAGGCGAGTGTCATCTCCAGGGACGAGCTGAACGAGTTGCAGTCGACGCCACCCGCCTGGCTCGCTGACCTGCGCCGCAACGGCCCGCACACCAAGCAGGTCATCGCCGCGAAGCTCAGGGTCTCCATTGCCGGCCTGATCAGAGGTGGGATCACCGGACCGCTCACCACCGCTGAGATCGATGCGCTGAAGGCGGAGAACCCGGCATGGCTGGAGCGCGAACAGTCCCTCCAGGCCGAGGTGCGCAAAGAAGCACTCCGCCTCAAGCAACGCTAGACAGCTGAGATCCTGCACGTTTCCGGCCCCGGACGCGTCTCCAGGCTGCCGCCACCGCCTCGCCGAGCGTGCCCGCTCCCTTCGCCAGGACCCCATGGGCGAGGCCGTCAAGGCGACACAAGCGCCGCCGCTCCCGCGCTGCGCGTGCGGCCTGGGGACCGATCCCGCGCGACTGCCGGGCTTGCGGGGTACGGGAAGCGGCGTCGGGCGGTGACGATCAGCAGGAACTGGTCAGCCGGCTCCTCAGGTGGTTCGGCTGAGACCCATCACGTCAGGAGGGCGCGCCAGCGGTCGGCCGACTCGATCATGTCCAGGCTGACCCGCTCCAGGAACGCCGCTGTCTTGGCCAGCCGTTGCCCCACGGGGCTGTCGAGCCCGTAGGTCTCGGCCGCCGCCATCGTGGCCTGCACCGTATCGAGCGTCTGCCGCCTGCCGGTCACGATCGAGTGGTACCAGGCGTCGTCGTCGACCACGTAGATGTCGCGACGCCGCTGCGGATCGCGCTCGCGTCGGACGAATCCCTGCTCGACCAGGAAGTTCACGGCGACGGAGACGGAGGCCGGGCTGATCTTCAGCCTGTGGGTCAGCTCGGCCGCGGTGCGCCTGCCGTCCTCGGACAGCAACAGGTCGAAGTGCACGCGCGCGCTCATCCTCGGCAGCCCCGTCCTGACCGCTACCTCAACGAGCTCCTCTTCCATCGTGCCGCCCGGCGGCCCGCCTGCGCGCGGGTGTGCCGGTGTGCCGCGCCGCGCCCGCTGGATCGTCGCCTGGTGCGCCTGCTGGGGCCGGTAGCCGCCGGGGCCGCCGTTGCGCCCGATCTCCCGGGTGATCGTCGAGGTCGGCCGGTCGAGCCGCCTGGCGATCTCGGCGTAGGAGAGCCCGTCGGCGAGTCCGGCCGCGATGCGCTCGCGGTCCTGCTGGGTCAATCGTCCTCCTGGCATGCCGCCAGTATTGCCTTCGCCATCATTCATTGCAACTCATAATTGCATTCGAGGCCAGTGTCATTGCATCAATTTAACGTCATCTACCTGGGGAAGCGTGTTTATGTTGATTGACTGAATTTCGAATGCAACGTAGCTTTCGAGTCAAGCCAAATGCGTACTATCGCGAAATGAGGAACGACCATGAGTGAACTCCTCCGCATCACCGAGAACACCGGAGCCCGGACGCCGCGGGCCTCCCGGCGAGTGGCGGTCACGGCGCTGGCGGCCACGTTGCTGGCCGGGGCGGCCACACCCGCGGTGGCCACCGCGGG
>NZ_JBEXUE010000542.1:0-6377 GCF_040614275.1 Streptosporangium sp. NPDC006013 | reverse complement strand
CCACCCCGGCATCGACGGTCACGCCGAGGTCGAGACCGCGCTGGTCGAGCTCTACCGGCTCACCGGCACCCGGCCCTATCTCGAACTCGCCGAGATCGCCGCCGGCGGCACGACCGCGGGGTGGGCGCCGCCGGTGCGGGCAACGCAAGCATTGTCGACGCTGGCGCGGGAGATGATCGAGTTGCTGTCCGGGCCGCTGTCCGGGCGCATCCGCGAGTGTGCGAGCGACGACTGCCCGCTGGTGTTCGTCGACTCGTCCCGCCCCGGCGCTCGGCGCTGGTGCGCGATGGAGCGCTGCGGCAACCGCCACAAGCTCCGGGCTCTCCGCGCCCGGCGGGCCATGAACCCATGACACAGCCTCAAGCTGTTGTCCCAGCCCGTACGTGCCCGTTCCCACTGACTTCCCATGGGGCCGATCGAGAGCCTCGTGGCGGCGGCCGGAGGTGCCCGGCGAACGCCTATGTCCGTTTCGAGCCTTGAGTTCTCAGTTCAGGTCGTGCGGCGCTGGGCGTCCGGACCGCCGCGAGCAAGGTGCGGTCTGCGACGTTGCGTGAGAATGGGGTGTGTGAGCCGTAGTTCGGCGGTCCGTGCCTGTGCCGACTGCGGCGGCTCGCTGCCTGCGGGGTCGCGCAGGACCTGGCCGACCGGCCCCGCTCAGTCCTGCGGTTTGCGCCAGGTGATGCTGTAGCGCAACAGCAGGTGGCGGCGGTACCGGGAGCCGGGCAGGATCTCGGCGGCCAGCGCTCGCATCTGCGGGTAGGTCACCGGCGGCGGCCACACCATGGGGGACGGATGCTCCCAGTGGCCCTTCGTGGCGCGGTGGAAGGTACCGACGGCGACGCCGGCCAGGTCGCGCGGCAGGTCGTTGGGCATGGTGCTGCGGGCGAGGCCGACGATGGCCAGGACGCCGTCGGGGCGCAGCAGGTCGCGCATGCGGGCCAATCCGGTGGCGGCGTCCATGTGGTGCAAGGTGGCCACGGATGCGACGACGTCGAACGAGGCGGGCTCGAAAGGATGGGTGAGGAAGTCGCCGAGGATGTAGCCGACGTCGTCCGGGTGCTCGCGGGCTTGGTCGATGCTGGGCGCGTCGAGGTCGATGCCGGTGACGTGCGGCACGGCCTGCCGCAGTTCACGGGCGAGCATGCCCTCGCCGCAGCCGACGTCGAGGGCGCGCTGGGCGCCATCGGGGACCGCGCTGAGGATGCGGGGGTGGTAGTGGATGTTGTGATTCCATCGCCTGCCGTCACTACCTGGACGTCCTCGGGTCATGACGGCCGCCCGCCGAACTGCCAGTTGTGCACCTCGATGTCGGCGTACCGGTCCGGGGTCAGGATGGCGCGCGCCGTGTCCGGGTCCGGCGCCCGGACCAGCGCCGCCGTGCCCAGCCAGGTGGCGCCGTCGTCGGACAACAACGGCCCGTAGGCGATCAGCACGTCCCGGTCGGGCGGTACGGTGAGGTCGGCGGCCTGCCCCGTGCCGAGGCCGAGCACCAGGTACCGGTTGCCACCGGTCCGGCCGCCGGGGAAGTCCCACATGGTGCGCCCCAGCGTGTTGCGCCATCGTCGCAGCAGCACGTCCCGGTACACGCCGGCCTGGTAGTTCGGCTCGTCGAAGGCGAACGCGCGGGCGGCGACGGGATCGGGCAGGTCGACGATGTGCACGCTGCCAGTGGGTGTGTCGCCGGTGAGGGTCGGGCCCCGGGCGATCATCTCCTTCGCATACCGGTCCATATAGGACCAATGCTCTTCCAGCAGCTCGTCGCGCAGCGCTACGGAGCCGGGCCGGTCGCGGTGGTAGCAGAAGAACTCCATGCCCATAGTCTTCACCTACCAACAGATCACTTCGCACAAGTCGTCCCGGAAACACCCAGGTGCACCGCGCGATCAACGGCCCGCAGGTTCCTCAACCCCGATCTCCGACGGCGCGCTGCGGGAGAACATCACCCGTGCCATCAACATGGTCGAGTCCTGCGACGCCTTCGCCAACTGGATCAGGTTCGGGACATCGCCGGTCACCACGCGATGCCCGGAGAGACGATGATCAGCGTGGCTGCGGCTGCTCGGGTGTGGTCGTGCGGTAGCCGGGTTCTTCGTGCCGCCGATGTTCATGGGCGTGGAACGCGGCCCAGCACGTCAGCAGGGCCACCGTGAACGCGGGCAGCCAGGCCAGCCGGGCGAACATCCAGGCTGGACTGTCCGGGACGGTGTGCAGGCCGGGCAGGGTCCGGCCGGCGAGCAGGCCGAGCGCGGTGACCGCGATCATGGCGGTCTGGTGCCAGAGGAAGATTGTCATCGCCGACAGGTTCGCCAGCGCCACGAATGCCCAGGCGGCGGGCTGCGACAGCGTCCGGCGCAGCGGGCCGAGCAGCAGTAGCGCCGCCCCGCACTGGGCGAGGCCGAAGGCGACTGCCGCGAGGGTGGGGGGAGACTGGTTTGAGATCCGGGCGCCCGGCACCCCCACCACGGAGGCCGGGTAACCGGCCCACAGGACGAGCGCGGCGGTAGCGGCGGTGCCGCCGAGCAGCAACGTTGACCCAGCCGATCCAGGCGGGTCCCCCTGCGCCGAATCGGACCAGGTCGACGAGTGCGACGGTGGCCAGCGGCCACCCCGGGTGCAGCCGGGCGGCCAGCGGGGTCGCCGCCGTCAGAGTGGCGAAGACCAGCAGGAACCACAGCGGCGACCACACCAGCTTGGTCAGCGTGTTCACGGTCGCGACCTCGGCTCCGAGGGCGAGCATCGAGGCCGCCACCAGGATCCAGACCGCCGTCACGGCGGCGACCGGGCGGAGCAGGCGGGCCATCCGGGTGCCCAGCCAGCGCCCGTAGGTGGTGTTGCTGTACTTCATCGCGGCCGAGCGCGTGCGCCGGACCGGGATCATCGCCCTGCTCGGTGCCCTCACCGTGCTCGCCGGCTATCTGACGACGACCCGGCTGCTGTTCGGCTGGATCGTCGGCACCTCGGCGGAGCCGGCGGTGGCCATGACGGCGGTCATCGCCTGGCTGGTCGGCCATTCGGTGCGCCAGGCTCGCGAGCACGCCGAGACGCTGGTCGCCACGGCCACCGCCCAGGCTGTCACCGACGAACGGCTGCGCATCTCGCGTGAGCTGCACGACACGGTCGCCCACAGCATCGGCGTCATCGCCCTGCAGGCCGGCGCCGCCCGGCGGGTCATCGACACTCAGCCGCGGCGGGCGGGCCAGGCGCTCGGCGAGATCGAGACGGTCGGACGGGAGACATTGTCCGGATTGCGCCGCATGCTCGGCGCGCTCCGTCACGTCGAGCAGAGCCGGCAGCTCGATCCGGCCCCCGGCCTGGCGGACCTCGACGAGCTTGCGGCGAGAACGACCGACGCCGCGTCCACGTCGAGGTGCTCTGGCTGGGCGAACGCCGTCCGCTGCCGCCCGAGGTCGACGTTGAGCGTTTCAAGTGCTGTTGGGTTGGCGGGGGGCGTGGAGGAGTTCGGCGGTGGCATCCCACAGCGCGCGCTGGGCTGTTTCGCTGCGGCCGACCTCCGGGCATTCCAATGGCCTGGCGGTCTTGGCGGCGAAGTAGCCTCCCGTGATGCTGGCGAAGGCGGGGTCGGTCGTGAGTTTCACGATGATGTCGGCGCCGTGCTGGGGGTTGCCGATGTTCAGCCGGGTGAGGATCTTCTCCAGGGTCTCGGCGAGGGGGAGTTCACGCCCGAGCCCGGTGGCATTGAAGCCCGGGCACAGGCAGGTGACCGCGACGCCCGTTCCCTCAAGCCGGCGACCGAGTTCCTGGGTGAACATGATGTCCATCAGCTTGGTCCGGCCGTACAGCAGGCTCGACTCGCGGCGGGTGAAGTCCGCCGTGTCGGTCAGGTCCTTGAACGGGTCGATGGTGTTGGCCCGGCGTGAGGCACGGGAGGCGACCGTGACGATCCGGGCGGGTGCCGAGGCGGTGAGCTTGTCGCGCAGAGCGTTGGTGAGCACCCAGGGCGCGAGGTAGTTCACTGCGGTCATCTCGGCGAATCCCTCGGAGGTGACCCGCTGGGAGAAGGCGTGCAGACCCGCATTGTTGATCAGTGCGTCGATCCGCGGGTAGTGCGCATCGATCCGCTCTGCGGACCGCCGAACATCGGCGAGCAGGGACAGATCGGCAAGGAAGACATCCACCGGGGTCTGGGGGGCGGCCTGTGCGATCTCCTGCCGCAGCGCGTCTGCTTTGGGCCGGCTGCGGGCGACGATGCCGAGGCGGGCGCCGGTGCGGGCCAGGTCGAGAGCGGCCAGGCGGCCCAAGCCGTTCGTTGCACCAGTCATCACAATGACGGGCCGGGTGTTCATGGGTTCTCCCCCCAAGGGAAATGTTGAGGTACCTCATTAAGGTAGCATTCAATGAGGTACCTCAATAGTTGAGCGGTGGCGAAGAGTGATGACCATGAGTGACCGGATGGCGACACCCGGGGAGATCGGACTGCGGTACCTGTCGCTCGGATACCGCCTGCGCAAAGTCGTCGACGACGGCATGACAGCCGGAGGGCTGTCGCTGGCCCGCACGAAGGTCTTGCAGGTGCTCGATCGGCGCGGTGCCATGCGGCAGTCGTCGCTGGCGCAAGAACTCGGTCACGCCCCTCGGTCGGTCACCCAGTCCGTCGAGGCGCTGGAGCGTGAGGGACTGGTCGAACGGGCGGCAGATCCCGAGGACGGGCGCTCCAAACTCGTCAGCCTCACTCCGGAGGGCGCCAGGGCGCTGGCCGCCGGTACGGCAGCCGGCGAGCGAGTCCTGCGCGAGATCTTCGGGACGCTGGAGCGCGAACAACTGGTGGACCTGGGCAAACTTCTCGACGCCATCGCCGCGGGCCTCGGCGTTTGACACGTGGTGCCGTAGGGGCGAGAACCGACCGCAACCATCAGGAGGCCTTGCGCTTGGGTTCGTGTCATGAGCCCCAAAGGAGAAGCGTTCGCGCCGACCTCGGGCACCACCGCGACGCATCACCGGACGTGTGGCAAAAACGGTTACCAGGGGTTGCCGGACGCCTCGGACCTTCCGACACGGTTCTCACACGTGATCAACACGGCTACGAAGTCGCACACGCCACCGGTCGATCATGATCGTCAAAGGATCCTTTCTCGGACAGCTCCGATGCGGGGAGGAACGTATCGGGACTCGCCGTTGCGTTCCTACCCGGCCCCCGGCTCCTGGCCGGGTGGGGGCAGTTGCTTCCAACCCTGCTCGACCGAGGCGCGACATCTGTCGGGCTGATCTCCTGCGCCGATGAACAGCGCGGTCAGCATGGGGGCGCCGTGGTCAAGCGTCTGGCGGGGCAGAGGGCCGTTGGCGACCAGGGAGACCAGCCCGTGGCCGATGGCCCAGCTCTGGATCGCCAGTTCCAGTGGGTCGGTGTCGGCGCGGAAGCGGTCGGCGTCCCTGGCCCGTCGGGCGGCTTGGACCAGATACTCCAGGGTCGCGTCCGCGGCCTTGAGGTCTTCGAGGTCGAAGTTCGCGTCGAACATGACCCGGTACAGGTCGGGGTGGTCCAGGGCGTTGCCGAGGTAGGCGGCGACCAGGGCGGTCAGGTCCCGAACCGGATCCTCGGACGTGGTCACCGTCGAGAACTTGGCCCCCAGGCGGGTGAAACCCTCCTGTCGCAGTGCCTTCCACATGCCGTCCATGCCGCCGAAGTAGGTGTAGACGGCCATCGTCGATACGCAGGTCCCGGCCACCAGTGAGCGCAGGGTGATGGGCTCGCGAGTGCGGAGCATGTGTGCGGCCCGCTCGATGAGCAGAGTGCGGACCGCTGGGTCTTTCGTCCTCGCCATGGCACCAGAATACATAGCATTGCACTGCTATAGTTTCGGGATCCCGAGCCCACGGGCTCTAACGACAAGGAGTCAGCATGGCTATCACCCTGGTGAACCCCGAAGGACTGCCGAAGGTCGACATCTACCGGCAGGTGTCGGTCGCCACCGGATCGAAGCTGGTGTTCATCGCCGGCCAGGTCGCCCGCGATGCCGATGGGGGCAGAGTCGGCGAAGGAGATCTCGCCGCCCAGGTCGAGCAGTGCTATCTCAACATCGCCACCGCCCTGGCCGAGGTCGGCGGCTCCTTCGACGACGTGGCGAAACTGACCGTCTACCTCGTCGACTGGACCCCCGACAAGATGCCCCTGTTTGTGGAGGGAGTCGCCCGGGCCTCCGCGAAGCTGGGCGTCACCCCGCTCCCGCCGCTCACCGGGGTGGGCGTCGCCGCACTGGCCGAGCCCGACCTCCTGGTCGAGGTCGAGGCCACCGCGGTCATCAAGTCAGCTTCTCAGCCGTAGACGATTTTGTTGGCCGATTCGGTTGATGATTACCGGGTCGCGGGAGACGCTGAGGGGACTCGGGCCGCGGACAGGATGGAGGAGGTTCCGTCGTGTC
>NZ_JBEXUE010000541.1:0-6386 GCF_040614275.1 Streptosporangium sp. NPDC006013 | reverse complement strand
ACCTCTCCGGCCGGTCCCAGGGCATGGTCCGGCGGGAGTCCTCTCCCCACGCGCCCTCCAGGCCGATCTCGTCGCCCGCGAACACCATGGGCGTGCCGGGCAGGGTGAGCATCAGCCCGGCGGCGACCTCCACCAGGGCGGGGTCCCCTCCGCATATCGTGCGGATCCTGGCGGTGTCGTGGGAGCCGAGGATCGACCAGGAGTGGACCAGCGAGCGCCACGACAGGTGGCCGGAGAAGGCACGGATCGTCGCCACCGCGTCGCCGCCGCCGATCCTGGGCACCTCCGCCGGAACCCCGAGGAACGGCAGGTGGACCTCGGGGCCGCGCAGCCAGCTCCACACCGGGCGGGTGAAGCCGGCGTAGTTCATCGTCCCCTGCCAGCCGCCGACGTCGAGATCACCGGTGGCGTCGTGCGCGTGCTCGGCGACGAGCAGCCTGTCCGGGCACTCGTCGGTCATCGCCCGCCGGATGCGCCTGGCCACCTCGTGCGCGTGGTCCACCTGGCGGAGCCTGCCGGTCATGTTGGCCACGTCGATGCGCCAGCCGTCCAGGCCGAACCGGAGCCAGCTGCGGACGACCTCCTCCATCGCCCCCGCCAGCCGCTCGCTCGACCAGTCGAGCTTGGGCAGGGACGGAACGCCCATCCATGCCTCGTAGCCCAGATCGTCGTCGGTGAAGAAGAACATCTCCCGCTCGGCGGCGCCCTTGTCCCGCAGCGCCGCCTGGAACCAGGCATGGGTGTCGCCGCAGTGGTTCGTCGTGAGGTCGCCCAGGATGCGCATGCCCCTGCGATGCACCTCGTCGATCAGCGCACGGTAGGCCGCGTCGCCGCCGAGCAGCGGGTCGACCTCGGCGAAGGAGGAGGCGTTGTAGCGGTGGTTGGAGGCCGCGGGGAAGACCGGCGTCAGGTAGAGGGTGTCCGCGCCGAGGGCGGTGATGTGGTCCAGCCTGGAGCGGACACCGTCCAGGTCGCCGCCGAAGATCTGCCGCGAGGTGTCGGGCCCGCTCCCCGCGACGGGGTCGTCCCAGCCGCGGGGGATCGCCCACGGCGGCAGGTCGCGTGCCGTGCCCGAGGAGGCGAACCGGTCGGGGAAGATCTGGTAGATCACGCCGCCGGCCGCCCACGCGGGTGGGGCGGCGTGGGTGACCAGCTTGAAGTCGGTGGTGTCCGGAACGTCGTGGGTGGCCAGGCCGGAGGCGGTCAGCCAGCGGTAGCCGTCCGGACCGCCGATGAGGAAGCGGTAGCCGGTCACCTGGTTGCGGGCCACGATGTCGGCCCGCCACCAGGTCTCCCGCTCGGTCTCGCGGTCGATCACCGCCTCGGCGAAGTGCGGTTCGCCGTCCGGCGTGGTCCGCACGTGCACGCCGGAGCGGTGGCCGCGCGGAGTGCGGACGAAGACGGTGACCGTCTCTCCCGGCTCCGGCGCCTCCGTGCTGACGTGGTCGGGCGAGCCGTCGTGATGGAATCCCCGGTCTATCATGATCAACCTTTCACCGCGCCCGCGGTGAGCCCGTGGACGATGTATCTCTGCAGGAACTGGAAGACGACGACGGTCGGGATCGCGGTGAGCAGCGTGCCCACCGCGAACATGCCGAAGTTGGCGTTGCGCTGGTCGGCCAGCAGGCTGAACAGCCCGACCGCGAGAGTGCGGGCGTCGTCGCCGGTGAGGAAGACGCTGGCGATGAGGAACTCGTTGATCGTCCCGATGAAGACGAGCAGCGCGCTGATCGACAGGATGGGCGCCGAGAGCGGCAGGATCACCTTGCGGAACGCCTGGGTGGGCGTGCAGCCGTCGATCAGCATGGCCTCGTCGAGCTCCCGGGGGATCGTGTCGAAGAAACCCTTGATCAGCCAGGTGTTCACGCCGACCTGGCCACCGATGTAGAGCAGGACCACGCCCCAGACGCTGTTGAGCCCGAAGACGGGCCAGTTGTCACTGATCACGCTGAAGATGACGTACAGCGGGACGATGGCCAGGAACTGCGGGAACGCCTGGATAACCAGCAGCGCCACCAGGCCCGTACGGCGACCGGCGAAGCGGAAGCGGCTGAAGGCGTAGGCGGAGACCGCCGACACCGTCACCGACAGCACTGCGGTGAGCCCGGCGATCAGAACGGAGTTGAGGTACCAGGTCGGGAAGGCCGTGGTCTCGAAGAGGTCCGTGACGTTGGCGAGACCGGCGCCGCTCGGGAACAGGGTCGCCGAGCTGAGCGTGCCGAGCGGGTTGAGCGCCGAGGAGACCACGAACAGGATCGGGAAGAGGGCGAAGGCGGTGACGGTGATCGCCACCAGGTGCCGGAGGATCAGTCCGCTCCTCATCGGTCCACCTCCTGGAAGGCCCGGGTACGCCGGAAGCTGATGATCGAGAGCACCGCCACGATCAGGTAGACGTAGATGGACATCGCGGAGGCCAGGCCGTACTGCGCGCCCTGTTGCCCGAAGGCGAGCCGGAAGGTGTAGGTGATCAGCAGGTCGGTCGCCCCCATCGTCGGGTTGTCGGCGGGGAACGGGCCTCCGGCGGTGACCAGGAAGATGCCGTTGAAGTTGTTGAAGTTGAACGCGAACGACGAGACCAGCAGCGGGGCCAGCGCGAGCATCAGCAGCGGCAGCGTGACCTTCACGAACCGTTGCCAGGCGGTCGCGCCGTCCACCTGGGCCGCCTCCAGATACTCCTGCGGGATCGTCTGCAGCGCCCCGGTGGCGATCAGGAACATGTAGGGAAAACCCAGCCAGAGCTGGACCAGCAGCACCGACAGGCGGGCGGTGAGCGGGGCGCCGAGCCAGTCGACGTCGAGCCCGAGCATCCTGTTGATCAGCCCGAAGTCGGTGTTGAACATGTCCCGCCAGACCAGCAGCATCGCGAAGGCCGGCATGGCGTACGGCAGCACGATCAGGGTCCGGTAGGCCCGTACGGCACGCATCCGGGGATGGTGCAGCACCAGCGCGACCGCCACCCCGAGCGCGGCGGTCAGCACCACGACGGACGTGGCGTAGACCAGGTTCCAGCCGAAGACGCCGAGGAAGTGCGCGTTGATCTTCGGGTTGGTGAGCGCGGTGGTGAGGTTGGCCAGGCCGACGTCGACCTTCCAGCCCTGCGCCAGCGCCTGCCCGTCGTCGGAGACGAACCTGCCCTGCTCCTCGTCGGCCCGCCAGATCCTGTCCTGGCCGGTGACGCAGTCGCAGACCGCGTCGTAGGCGAGCGTCGCCGTGCCCCGATAGGCCCTCGACAGGCCCTGGCTGCGGATCGCCCCGCCCTCGACGGGCACGACCAGCTCGGTGATCTCCGAGCCCCTGGCGGAGGCCTGCGCGGCGGTCAGCACCGTGTAGCCGTCGGCCGCGGTGATCCGGCCACCGGTGCCGAGGGTGGCGCCCTCCAGGGGGCGCAGCCCCTCGGCGGTGCCGGTGTAGGCGCGTCCTTCCACCGCCAGCAGGAAGACCAGGTCTCCGTCCTTCTCGGCCACGGTGAGCCGGTACTCGGCGGAACCGGGCCGGCGCTTGACGGAGGAGGTCTCGATCGCGGTGATCGCGTCCTGCTTGCTCCCCAGGTGACCGTCGCCGATGTTGGTCAGCGCCAGCGACATCGTGTGGACCACCGGGAACACCTGGAAGGCGAGGACCAGGAGCGTGGTGGGCAGCAGGTACTTGGCGGGCAGCCGCCGCGGCGTCAGGTAGACGAGGAGACCCGCGGCGGTGACGACCGCGACGATCCCCACCCCGATCCAGTTCTCTGCCGCCACCAGCGGCGCGACCGCCCAGAGCGCGACGGCGACGATGAGCCCGAGCACCAGGACCCGCAGCGCGATCCCACCCGCGCTTCCCGGCCATGCCCCGGTCGCCACGGCCCACCCGCGTCCGCGGCGGGGCCGCTCGGGCGGCGGCGTCGCCTGGCGTGACCGAGCCCCCCGCCCCTCCTGGGCCGCGCGCCCGTTCCCGATTTCGAGAAGGACATCCCCCTCGCGGGGAGGGCGACGCCCCTCCCCGCTCCGGAATCGTCTCGTGTTCACTGCTCGAGCTGCTCGGCGATGGCCTTGGCGGCCGCCTCGACCGCCGGAGGCACCGGCTCACCCTTCACCGCGGCGTGGATGAGCGTGTTGAACGGCCCCCAGATGGCCACCATCTGCGGGATCGCGGGCAGCGGCGTGCCGTTCTCCGCGGCGGCCTGGAACTTGGCGACATCGGGGTCCTTGCCCGCCGCGTACGTCAGGGCCTCGTTCAGGGCGGGCATCCGCGGCTCGGCGTCGAACAGCGCCCGCGCCACCTCGGCCGAGGCCAGGGTGCCGGTGACGAACTCCTGGGCGAGCGCCTTGTTCTTGCCCTTGCTCGCCACGAAGAAGGACTGCACGCCCACGAACGGCTTGGCGGGCTCGGCCCCCTTGAAACCGGGCACCGGGGTGACGTCGTACTTCACGCCCGCCTTGCGGGCGTCGGCCAGCCGCCACGGCCCGGCGACCATGAACGCGGTCTTTCCCTCGTTGAAGGCGGCCGCCGAGTTGTCGGAGGTGAAGGAGCGCTTGAGCGCCCCCTCCCCCTTCTCACCGAGCTTGGCGATCCTCTCGAAGGCCTCGACGGACTCCTTCTCGCCCACCCCCAGCTCGGACGGGTCGGGGTCGCCGCTCGGGGTGGTGCCGAACAGGTGGGCGCCCGCCGAGGTGTAGAGCGGGTACAGGTGGTAGGTGTCACCGGACTGGCCGTCCTGCTGACTGACCGGATAGCCGATGATCTGCTCGACCTTCCCGGCGGCCTTGAGCTTCTTGCCCGTCTCGACCAGCTCGTCGAAGCTCCCGGGGGCCTCCGGCGCCAGCTCGGTGTTGCGGAACAGCGCCAGGTTCTCCACCGCGTACGGCACGCCGTACACCTGGCCGTCGTAGGTGACGGCCTTGCGAGCCACGTCCACGTACCCGGCGAGCTGGTCCTCCGTCATCTGGATCGGGTCGATGAGGCCGTTCTGCACCAGGTTGCCGATCCAGTCGTGCGCGCCGACGACCACGTCGGGGCCCTTGCCCGCCTGGGAGGCGGTGGTGAAGGTCTGCTGCTGGTTCTGGGCCACGACGACGACCTCGGCCTTGATCCCGTTCTCCTTGGCGAACGCCTCGGCGAAGGGCTTGAGGGTGTCCGAGCGCATCTGGTCGGCCCAGATGAGCAGGGTGGTGTCGCCGGCGGCGGCCGGGGCCGGGGAGGGCTGCCCCTGCGCCTGCGTGTTTCCGCCGCAGGCGGTCAGAACAAGGCCGAGCGTGAGGGCTCCGGCGAGGGTCTTTATGGGTCTGCGCACGCTTGAGCTCCAGGTGGGAAGGGGTTTTCAGGGGGTGCACCGTGATGTGCGCCGAAGTTAACAGAGGGTTCATCCAGCTTGGAATGCGTTGCAGGAAATTGCGGCAATGTTTCAGAATCTCTTGCAGAGTTTCAGAAAGCTGATCCACAATCACTGACCATGGCGGCACGACTCGACGAGATCGCCCGGCAGGCCGGGGTCAGCAAGGCGACGGTCTCCCGGGTGCTCAACGAGCGCCCCGGAGTGAGCCCGAGGGCCAGGAGCGCGGTGCTCACCGCCATGGACGTGCTCGGTTACGAGCGTCCGAACGGGTTGCGCCCGCGAAGCTCGGGGCTGGTCGGGCTGATCACCGCCGAGTTGCAGAATCCGGTTTTCCCGTTCTTCGCCCAGGTGATCGAGACGGGGCTGGCGCGCCACGGATACACCGCGGTTCTGTGCACGCAGACCCCCGAGGGGGCAGGTGAGGACGAGTACGTCGGGATGCTGCTGGACCGTGGCGTCTCCGGCATTCTCTTCGTCTCCGGGCTGCACGCCGACACGACCATCGACCACTCCCGCTACCACGGCCTCAGGCGGCGGCGGCTGCCCATCGTGTTCGTCAACGGTGACGTCCCGGGCCTCGGCGTTCCCTGCGTCTCCTGCGACGACGTCACCGCGGGCCGTATCGCCGCGCGCCACCTCGCCGAGCTGGGCCACCGTCGCATCGGGTTCCTCAGCGGCCCGTTGCGCTACTCCACGGTCCAGCGGCGGCTCGCCGGATTCCGTGCCTCGCTGCGGGAACTGGGCCTCGGGCACGACGCCGACGACCTGGTCGAACTGTCGCCCTTTGACGTCGAGGGCGGCCAGAGCGCCGCGTCCCTGCTGGTACAGCGGGGCGCCACCGCTCTGGTCTGCGGCAGCGACCTGATGGCGCTGGGCGCGGTACGCGCGGTACGGCGGTACGGTCTGAGGGTGCCCGAGGACGTCTCGGTCGTGGGCGCCGACGACTCCCCGCTCATGTCCTTCACCGACCCGCCGCTCACCACGGTCCGCCAGCCCGTCCAGGCCATGGGGGTCGCGGCCGTACGCGCCCTGCTCGACGAGATCAAGGGGCGCCCCGCCAGGGCCGCCGAGT
>NZ_JBEXUE010000540.1:0-6389 GCF_040614275.1 Streptosporangium sp. NPDC006013 | reverse complement strand
TATGCTGATCGCTGCGTTGTGGGCTCGCGCGTGTCTCGGACGGAGTGGGCTCGCGCTCGATCACGCCGATGTGAATTCTTCGGCTGACGGTAAGACCGGCGGACGTCGACACCCTGGAGACCGTGGTCCGCCATCACCTCCTGCTGCCCGAGACGGCCACCCGCCGCGACCTGGACGACCCGGTGACCATCTCCCGGGTGGCCGAGGCCGTCGGTACGCGCGAGGTCCTCGAACTGCTGGCGGCCCTCGCCGTGGCCGACGGGCACGCCACCGGGCCCGCCGCCTGGAACTCGTGGAAGGCCTCACTGGTCACCGATCTGGTACGCCGGGTCCGTTCGGCGCTCTCCGGCACCCCGCTGCGGCCCGCGCCCTCGCTCTCGGTGGAGCAGGCGTCCCTGGCCCGACACGGCGGAGGCGCCGTGCGGATCAACGGGGGAGCGGTCACCGTGGTCGCGCCGGACCGCGCCGGGCTGCTCTGGCGTGCGGCCGGGGTGCTGGCCGCGCATCGGATGGTGGTCCGTGCCGCGTCGGCGGCCTCGGCGGGGGCGACCGCCGTGATCGAGTTCTCGGTCGTTCCCGAGTACGGCTCGCCGCCCGACCCCGCGACGCTGGAGGCCGACCTGCGGCTGGTCCTGGCCGGCCGCCTCGACATCGAGCAGCGCCTCGCCAGGAGGAGCAGGTCGATGCGCCCGGCCCGGGTGCCGGTGGCGCCGCCCAGGGTGAACCTGGTGGATGACGCGTCGAACACCGCGACGGTCATCGAGGTGCGTGCCCATGACCGTCCGGGACTTTTGTGGCGGATTGGTAGAGCGTTTGGTGAATGTGGCCTTGACGTACGGGCTGCCCGTGTGGAGACTCTCGGCGCAGAGGCGGTGGACGTCTTCTACGTGGTCGACAGAGCCGGCCGTCCGCTGACCGACGAGGTTCAGCGAGCTCAGATACGGGACCAGGTGCTGGCTGCCCTGCGGTAGCCGCGGATGATCGCCCCCTCGTCGCCTTCGTAACGATTAAAGGCGATATGTCGGTTTTGTCGATTCTTTCACGTGACCTTGTGGTCTGATGTTGTTCATCTGTGTCGTGATTGAGGGGTAGCGAGAGCTGTGGCGACGGCGACATCCGATAACGGGAGTGCTTCGGCACCCGACCGTGGCAAGCGGCCTGCCGCCCGGTTCGGCCTGAAGAACTGGCGTGTCCGTTCGCGTCTGACGGCTCTGATCCTGGTGCCGACCACAGTGGGTGTCGTGCTCGCGGGCACGCGCGTGGTGGCCTCCGTCGACAGCGTCGCCGGATACCAGCGGACCGCAGCCGCGGCGG
This sequence comes from Streptosporangium sp. NPDC006013, assembly GCF_040614275.1. Classification (NCBI taxonomy): domain Bacteria; kingdom Bacillati; phylum Actinomycetota; class Actinomycetes; order Streptosporangiales; family Streptosporangiaceae; genus Streptosporangium; species Streptosporangium sp. NPDC006013. Next base: position 5,075 of record NZ_JBEXUE010000540.1, on the reverse strand, counting down.
AGTACTCCGGCGGTCTTCGGGATCTGGCCCAGGCGCTCGGTTTGGAACGTGACAGAGGTGCCTGGGCATCGTTCCAGCCTTCGGACAAGGGGTTGAAGGAGAGCGAGGAGGCCCAGCGGAAGGTGGTCGACGGACTGGCCAAGAAGGTGCTGGGGGAGGTCCAGGCGATCGACGACTCCTACGGCCCCCGAGCCGTGGAGGCGGCCAGGAGCGTCGCCTACCAGCTGGAAGGCCTTCCCGAGCTGCGCCGCCTGCCGGGCACGACCCGGGTGGAACGTTACAGCCACATGATCGCCCCGTTGCTCAAGCTCCACGAGGAGCTCACGCTGGTCAGCGACGATTCGGAGATCATCGGCAACACCCGCGCGCTCAGTGCCCTGGCGTACGCCAAGGAGGAGGTCTCCAAGCAGCGAGCCCGCCTGCTGGCCGGTTACTACGCGCCCTCGCTGATCAACCCGCAGGAGATCGAGAAGTTCATCGCCTCCCGTTCCCGCATGAACGAGTTCGAGGCGGACTTCAGCGTCGAGGCGAGCCCGGCCAACGGCCAGCTCCTCGCCAGCGCCATGATCGACGAGAGGGTGTACCGGGCCGAGCTGACCAAGTCCAGAGCGATCGTGCTCGCCGGCGACCCCCGGCACACCGGACGGCTGCTGTCGGGTTCCAACGATGTCAAGCAGTGGTTCTCGGACAACACCGCGGTCCTCGACCTGATGCGGAAGGTCGAGACCAGGGTCGCCGATGACGTGGTCGCCAGGGCCCGGATGCTGGAGGACACCGAGCAGCGCAACGCGATCATCACGTCCGCCCTGATCCTGCTCCTGCTCCTGCTGGTGCTCGGCCTCACGGTGGTCATCGCCCGCTCGATGGTGACGCCGCTGCGCCGCCTGCGAGCCGAGGCGCTGGAGGTCGCGGGCTTCAGGCTTCCCGAGGTGGTGCAACGGCTACGGGTCTCCGGCGACACCAGGACACCCGAGATCGCCCCCATCCCGGTCGAGAGCACCGACGAGATCGGCGAGGTGGCCAAGGCCTTCGACGAGGTCCACCGGCAGGCCGTTCGCCTGGCTGCCGAGGAGTCCGAGCTCCGCTCCAACGTCAGCGCGATGTTCGTCAACCTGTCGCGTCGCACGCAGACCCTGGTCGAGCGGCAGATCTCGCTGATCGACGGCCTGGAGAAGGGCGAGGAGGACGGAAACCGCCTGGCCGACCTGTTCAGGCTCGACCACCTGGCCACCCGCATGCGGCGCAACTCCGAGAACCTCCTGGTCCTCGCCGGTCACGAGCCGCCCCGCAGGCGCAGCAAGCCGGCCAAGCTCGTCGACGTCGTGCGCGCCTCCCTGTCGGAGGTCGAGGACTACGATCGGGTCCAGGTCAGGGTGCACCGTACGATCTCGGTCGCGGGCAGCGCCGCCAACGACATCGTGCACCTGGTCGCCGAGCTGGTGGAGAACGCCATCCAGTTCTCCCCCCGGGCCAGCCGGGTCGTGGTCTCCAGCAGTGCGATCGAGGGCGGCGGCGCGCTGCTCGCGGTCAGCGACCCGGGTATCGGCATGACTCACGAGGAACTGGTCGAGGCGAACCGCAGGCTGGCGGAGCCACCCGTGGTCGATGTCTCGGTGTCGCGGCGGATGGGCCTGTTCGTGGTCGGCCGCCTGGCCCTGCGGCACGGCATCCGGGTGCAGTTGCGCCCGCAGGAGGGCGGCGGCCTCGTCGCCATGGTGCTGCTCCCGCCGGAACTCGTCACTCAGGAGGGCCAGCCGGTGCGGACCCCCTCCTGGGGTGCGGACTCCTGGGGGGCGGAGCAGGCGGCCTCGGGGGACTTCTCCGCCCAGGCGCCCACCGGTCGCCCGCCCGTCCAGCAACCCTCGTACGGGCAGGGTTCGTTCGAGCATTCCTCGTTCGGGCGGGATTCGTTCGGGCAGGCGTCCACCCCGGACGCACCCTCGTTCGGCTCGACCTCGCTGCCCGGTGACCACTTCGCCGCGGAATGGCAGGCCTCCGCAGGTCAGGCGGACTCGTCCGGTGCTCCGGCAGGTGGCGCGCCACTGCCCAAGCGCCAGGTCGGCGGGCTGAAAGGCGGCGGGGGTGTCCCCACCCAGGGATTCTCCTCATGGGGTGAGTCCTCATACGAGTACGAGTACGAGTACGAGAACCCGGCGGGGGCGATGCCCACGGCGGGCGTCTCCCCGCTCGAAGCCGAGCAGGAGGAGTACCTGCCCATCTTCGCCTCGGTCGAGTCGGCCTGGTTCCGCCGGGCGGAAGGTCCGGTGGAAGGCGGGGTGCCCGCGACCCTTGCGCCGGCGAGCACGTCCGGCGAGCAGTCCACACCACCGGCGGGTGTACCGGTCCACCAGGCGGCTCACGAGCCGGTCTCACCCTCGGTGGGAGCGGAGGCGGAGCGATCCGCGACGGCGGGCGACCCGGACGACTGGAACACCCCGTCCGACGCCGGCTGGCGGGCCGCCCAGGCGGTGAGCGACCCCACCCTCGGCGGGATCACCGCCGCGGGTCTGCCCAAGCGCACTCCCCGGGCGAATCTCGTACCGGGCACGGCCGCTCCCACCCCGTCCGGCCCGGCGCCGTCCATGCCGTCCATGTCCCCGGACAGGATGCGCAACCGTCTGACGAGTTTCCAGCAGGGGGTGCGACGAGGTCGCGCCGAAGTAGCCGACACCACTACCAGGAGCCTTACCGACAAGGAGGATGGCTCGTGACGACCCTGAGTCATGAGGCACGCAGGTTCGACTGGCTGATCACCGAGTTCGTCCGCGGCACGCCCGGTGTCGCGCACGCGGTGTGCGTCTCCGCCGACGGGCTGAGAATCGCCAGTTCGGAGGGATTCCCGGCCGACAGGGCCGACCAGCTCTCCGCGGTCGCCGCGGGTCTGCTCAGCCTGACCGTGGGGGCCTCCCGCGTGTTCGACGGAGGTACGGTCACCCAGACCGTGGTCGAGATGGAGCGCGGCCTGTTGCTGGTCATGGCGATCAGCGATGGTTCCGCGCTCGCCGTGCTGGCCTCCTCCGACTGCGACATGGGTCTGGTGGCGTACCAGATGACCCTGCTCGTCGAGCGGGCCGGTCAGGTGCTCACCCCCGCGCTCCGCGCCGAACTACAGTCCCTTCGGGGTCGGTAGTGACCGGGGCCGTGCCGGGTTTGTTCAGGGGAGGGGTCAGTGCGGGGGATTGACGGAAGCGAGGACGACGAGCCGCTGTTCCGGCCGTACACCGTCACCGGTGGCAGGTCGGAGCCCCGTTTCCACCTGGCCATGGAGACGTTGGTCTCCTCTTCCTTCATCATGGAGGAGGACCTGGCTCTGCTCACCCCCGAGCAGGATGCGATCATCAGGCTCTGTCGCTCGTACCGCTCTGTGGCTGAGATCTCGGCTCTGCTGAAGGTCCCGCTCGGCGTGGCCCGCGTTCTGGTGGCGGATATGGTCGACGAGGGCTTCGTCCGCATCCATCAGCCGCGTCTTAATGAGGGACAACCGGATCTCAACATGCTCGAAAGGGTTCTCAGTGGACTTCGCAGGCTCTAGCCAGGGTGGCCTGACGTCAACGAAAATCGTTGTCGCGGGCGGGTTCGGTGTCGGCAAGACCACGTTCGTGGGGGCGGTGTCGGAAATCCTGCCGCTGACCACGGAGGCGGTGATGACCGACGCCAGCGCCGGGATCGACGACCTGGGGCTGACTCCGAACAAGACCACCACCACGGTCGCGATGGACTTCGGTCGTCTTTCGCTGGACCGCGACCTGATCCTGTATCTGTTCGGCACGCCAGGCCAGCACCGGTTCTGGTTCATGTGGGACGACCTGGTCCGCGGCGCGATCGGCGCGGTGGTCCTGATCGACACCCGGCGGCTGGCCGACGGTTTTCCGGCGATCGACTACTTCGAGGAGGCCAAGCTCCCCTTCCTGGTCGGCATCAACGGCTGGAACGGAGAGTTCCCGCACAACGAGGACGAGGTGCGCGAGGCTCTGACGCTGGCCCCGCACATCCCGGTCGTGCGGACCGACGCCCGCTCCCGGGACTCCGTCAAGAGCACGCTGATCACTCTGGTCGAGCACGTTCTGCGGGTCCGCGCGGCCTACGGCACGTCTGTGTAGCCCTCGCCCCATCCGGGTGGGGTCGTGCTCCGCGGCCACCCCACCCGGATGGGGTGGGAGGCGTCAGTCGGGTAGCCATTCCTTCCAGATGATCTTATTCGCGTCGATCCACTTCCGGGCCGCCCGGTCGGCGTCGAGGCCGTTCTCCGTCATGTCGTTCGCCACCGTGTTCTGCTGGTCGTTCGTCCAGGCGAAGTTCCTCACCAGCTCGTAGGCCCTGCCGCCGGTGTCGGCGAACCGCCTGCTCACGATCTTGTCGAGCAGGTAGGGCGGGTAGTCGCACTTCACCTTGGCGGGGTCGGCGTCGCAGCCGATCGCGTACGGCGGAAGATTGACCTTCGCCAGCTTGATCTGGGTGAAGAGCCACTGCGGCTCGTAGAAGTACATCAGCAGCGGGGTGCGGTCGCGGGTCGCCCGCCTGGCGGCCTCGATCAGTGCTTTCTCGCTGCCCGCGTAGACGACCTTGTAGTCGAGGTCGAGATTGCGCACCAGAGCCTCGTCGTGCGTGACATATGAGGCGTCCCCGTCAAGAAGTTGACCTAAATTGCCCGACTTGTCGGTTTTGAAGAGATGGGCGTACTTGTTGAGCTGTCGCCAGTCGGTGATGTCTGGATACTCGTCCACCATCCACTGCGGGACGTACCACCCGATGACACCCCTGCTGCCGTTTCTTCCCGCGGAGACCGCGACTTTTTTCTCCTCGATGTAGGTCTGCTTCTCCGCCTCCCGTCCCCAGTTCTCCACGATCACGTCCACCGTGCCCTTTTCGAGGCCCTCCCAGGACTGGGCCTCGTTGAGCTTGACCGTCTGCACCGGATAGCCGAGCTCCGCGGTCAGCAGCCGTCCGAGGACCGCGGCGCCGGCCTCGTAGCCCGCCCAGTCGTTGACACCCGGGTAGACGAGGTGGGTGCGGGCGTCGATCAGGCCCGGCGTAACAAGCGTGCCGCCGAGGTTCTCCACGTCCTCGCGATGACC
>NZ_JBEXUE010000539.1:0-6411 GCF_040614275.1 Streptosporangium sp. NPDC006013 | reverse complement strand
CTCGCGCTCTGCCGAGGCAGCCGCGTCGGCAGAGCCGAGCGGCTCACACCGGTCAGCCTGAAGGCCGGGCCGCCCGTGCCGCCATGACTCTTTCTGCTGCGGGCCTGCCGACCGGGCGGGGGTCGCCACTCCCCTCGCCGAGTCCCAGTCCCATGGCCCTCTTCTTTCAGGGCGGAGCCGCAGCGGGGACTCGAACCCCGTCCTGCCGGGTGGAAGCCGGCTGCCTTACCGGTTCGGCCTCTGCGGCGTGTCTCCCCGGAATCTCCCGGGGGTGAATCCTTTCGCGCCCTCCGGAAGGGGAGCCCGAACGAATTCGCGTTCAACGTGCTGCACTGTGAAGTTGTCCATCTCGGAAACCGGCCGTCCGGTTACCGCCGCGAAAGCGGCCGTACCCGGCCAAAGAAATAAAGAAGCCGCCTGCGACGGGGTCTCTGGCGGCTCGGCGGTTTCCCTTTCGGGATTTATCCGCCTGACCGTCCTGGGACCTGACCGAGACTGTTGAGCAGGGAAGACGCGGGTAGCTTCAGCTGCCACACCGGCGATGCACCGTGGTTCACGGCCGCTCCTTTCCCTGAGCCGGAGCGGGTGCCCCTGCCTTTGTTCATTGAAGGGCAAAGTCGGCCCCCGGCGCCAATGATTTTTATCGGGGTTCATTTCCGGTGGCGGCTTCCGCGATCGGTACGGAATTCACCTCTCCCCCCTCACACGTGGACCCGAGCCGGCCGGGTCCCTCTCGTCGTACCGAGGGGCGGCCGCCGGGTGGCGGTCGGCGGTGCCCTCATCCCAGCCATGTCGCGGTTGTGGAGGGGTGCGGGTTCACGCATGATCGACGGAAGGGACCGATCTCATGGGAGTGACATGGCGTTTCATCCGAACCTTGATCCCGGACTGGCTGCCGCCCTTGAGGCGACCCCCCTGCCGGTCGCGGACCTCGGTGCCCTACGGCTGGAGGACCTGCCCGGCATCCGTCTCCAGCTGAGCGCGGCGCGCGCCGCGATGGCTCCGCTCGCGCCGGACGAGCGGGTCACGATCGAGGACCGAACGGTGCCGGGTCCGGACGGCGACCCCGACATCCGGCTACGGATCTACCGTCCGGCCGGGCGACGGGAAGCCGTTCCCTGCCTGTACTGGATCCACGGCGGCGGGATGATCCTCGGCGAGGTCGAGATGGAGGACGCGCGCCTCAACGACTACGTCGCCGAACTGGGATGCGTGATCGTCTCGGTCGACTACCGCCTGGCTCCCGAGCACCCGGACCCGGCGCCGGTCGAGGACTGCTACGCGGGCCTGGTGTGGACCGCCAAGAACGCCGTCGAACTGGGGGTGGACCCGGATCGCATCGCGGTGGGCGGGATCAGCGCCGGAGGCGGTCTGGCCGCGGGAACCGTACTGCTCGCCCGCGACCGGGGCGGCCCGGCCCTGGCGTTCCAGCTGCTGATCTGCCCGATGCTGGACGACCGCAACACCACCCCGTCCAGCCTGGAGTTCGCCGAGGCGATCGTGTGGAACCGGGCGGCGAACCTCCTGGGCTGGAAGGCCCTGCTGGGTGAGCGGGCAGGCGGCGAGGACGTCTCCCCGTACGCGGCCCCGGCCAGGGCGGCCGACCTGTCGGGCCTGCCCCCGGCGTACGTCGACGTCGGTGAGCTGGAGGTCTTCAGGGACGAGTGCGTCGACTACGCCCTGCGGCTGGTTCAGGCGGGTGTCTCCACCGAGTTCCATCTCTACCCGGGTGCCTTCCACGGCTTCGACGGGATGCTCCCGCAGGCGGAGATCAGCCGCCGGGCCGCCGCCGAGCGGATAGCCGTGCTGCGCCGGGCCCTGCTTGCCTGACGGCTTCTCCGACGGTGGGGCGCAGGCGCACCAACCGCATGGCCAGGTGCGCCCGGAGCCGACCCGCCGAGTCCGCGAGGGAGAAGCCGAGAACGGCCTCCGCCCGCGTGATGCGCGCGGCCAGCGAGCTGTGGTGCAGGTGCACGGCGATGGCCGCCCTGCGGATCGTCCCCTCCGCGCACAGCGCACGCACCGCCTCCAGCGCCTCGGTGCCGTACGGTCGGCGGGAGAGCTCCTCGACGGCCCGCACGTCGGCCAGGTCCGCGATGGCCTCGTCCGGCACGTGGGTCGCGAACAGGGCCAGCGCCCCGAGATCCGCCCAGTCGACCACCCGGTCGGCCGGGTGCGGGCCGGTGAAGCGCAGGGCGGTGCGCGCCCCCGCCCAGGACTCCGCGGCCCCGGCTCCGCGCGTCTCGGGGCCGACACCGACGCGCCAGGTGTCCGGCATCTCGGGTGGCTCGCCCGCGCCGTCGGTGCCGGAGCTCACCAGCAGCGCCACGGTGTCGCCCATCCGGGCGGCACGGGCGTGGCGGCCGGTGGCCCGCAGCCGTGCGGCCACCCGGGTCCCGTCACGGGACTCCGGATCGTCCCGGGCGTCGTCGTGGGCATCGTGAGTGAGGACGGCGAGCACCCGCAGGGGTGCGGCCGGGCCGAAGCCGAGCAGCCGCAGGGCACGTGCCCGCTCGACCTCTCCGGTGTCGGCTGACAGGACCAGCTCCACCAGGGCGGGGTCGGGGACGGCCTGGGCCTGGGCTGCGGCCCGTTCCAGGGTGAGCTCCGCCGCACCGGCGAAGCGTTCCAGCACGATCTCGTCGAGGCCGTGCGGCTGCCCCTCGCGTTCCATCCACACCGTGCCGAGGTCCGAGTCGAGGGGACGGCGGAGCACCGATCCGGGAGGCGCCGCGGACGGCTCGGGCGTCCCGCCGGGGATCACCCGCGTCCGCCCGCCGGTGAGCGCGTCGACCAGGCCGACCGGGCACTGTGCCAGGCGTGCCGTGGCCTGGAGCAGCACCGGGACGCTCACGTGGCTCCGCACCAGCGAGTCGAAGTAGGCGATGACGCGGACGGCGCTCTCCGCGTCGGTGTCCAGCGCCGACAGACGGAGCAATAATCCCTGCACGGCTCCACACTAGGTCTCCGCCCGCTCCTGCGAACAGGTTGGCGCGAGCCCCGCCGACGCGACTCCGATCGTCTCCGCGCTCGCGAGCGGGACCGAGGAAAGACGACAGGCCGGACTGTGCCTGCTCGGTTCACCTGACAGAGTCACAACAGCGAAAGCCCTCATCCGCCGGCGAGGGCCGGGTTCCACACCCGCGTGGAACCCGGCCCTCGTCACTCACGGCGGTTCACCAGCGCTGGTGGACCTGGGGGCGGATCAGCTCGTCGTAGATCTCCCGCACACCCTGGAGAGTGGCCTCGGGCAGCGCGTCGAACGCGGCGGCGGCCGCGTTGGCACGGGCCTGGGCCGGGTTGCGCGCACCGGGGATGACCACGGAGACGCCGGGCTGGTCGATGATCCAGCGCAGCGCGAACTGCGCCATGGTGATCTGGGGCGGCACCAGCGGGGCCAGGCGGCGCACCGCCTCCAGGCCGGTGGCGTAGTCGACCCCGGAGAAGGTCTCGCCGACGTCGAAGGACTCGCCGTGCCGGTTGAAGGTACGGTGGTCGTCGGCGGCGAAGACCGTGGACTCGTCGTACTTGCCGGACAGCAGGCCGCTGGCCAGCGGGACGCGGGCGATGATGCCGACCCCGGCGGCGGCCGCCGCCGGGAGCACCTTCTCCAGCGGCTTGAGCCGGAAGGCGTTGAGGATGATCTGAACGGTGGCCACGTTCGGCCGGGCGATCGCGGTCAGCGCCTCCTCGCAGGTCTCCACGCTCACCCCGTAGGCGGCCACGCGGCCCTCCTCCACGATGGTGTCGAGGGCGTCGAAGACCTCGTCCGAGGAGTAGACCGGGGTGGGCGGACAGTGCAACTGCACCAGGTCGAGGGTGTCGACGCCGAGATTGACCCGGGAGCGGTCGGTCCAGGCCCGGAAGTTGTCCAGGGTGTAGGCGGACGGCTCCTGGGCGACACGGCGGCCCATCTTGGTGGCCACGGTCAGCCCGGGCCTGTCCTTGATCAACTGCGAGACGATCTGCTCGCTCCGTCCGTCGCCGTACACGTCGGCGGTGTCGACGAAGGTGACCCCGCCGTCCACGGCCGCGTTGAGGGTGGCCAGTGCCTCGTCCTCGCCGACCTCACCCCAGTCGGCCCCCAACTGCCACGCGCCGAGCCCGACGACGCCGATCTGCCTGCCGGTTCCACCCAATTCACGCTGCTGCACATCAGCGATCGTAGCCCGCGCGACACGATGGGATCACCGGTGTCCGTGGCGGAGCGGTCCCGGCCGCCCCGCCATCGGCAATTCTCACCAAACGGGCGCGAAACGCCTTCTAGTCCGGTGTCTTCGACACCACATGGGCGTCAGGCCCAGGAAAAACGAGGCTCTCGTGCTGGTCGTCCTCCCAGCGGACCACGTAGGGCGGGCTTCCGTCCTGGTGATGGAGTTCGACGATGAACCCGATCTTGCGAGGGTCGCCGCTGTGGGTCCCCTCCACGATCAGCTTGTCACCTATGGTTGCCTTCACTGTGGCCTCCTGGATCACAGGTGCCGGCTCTCCGGGCATCCCTCTCCTCCCATGGCACCATCCCGCGGCGCATACGTCCAGGTGGGAGGCATATTGTGGCGGCCGAACGGTTCGGTCGGCCGCGGAATTCCCGCATATGAGCCGACACTGGGATAGTGAGGCCATGCACGCACTCGACGTTCTCGGTGACCCCGTCCGGCGCCGGATCCTGGAGTTGCTCGCCGATGGCGAGCGGGCGGCCGGCGAAATCAGCGCCGTGGTGCAGGAGGAGTTCGGGATCTCCCAGCCCGGCGTCTCGCAGCACCTGCGCGTGCTGCGGGACAACGGGTTCGCGACCGTGCGCGCCCAGGGAACACGGCGCCTGTACGCCGTCGACCCCGCCCCGCTGCGGGAGGTGGACAGGTGGCTCGACCGCTACCGGCACTTCTGGACCCAGCGCCTCGACGCCCTGGGCACCGAGATCGCACGGGGAAAGCGGGAGCGCCGCGCCGGAGAGGCCCGCTGAGGCCGTCCCCGCCCGGAGGGCCGCAGAGGCGCACAGGCGTAACGGAGGGCGAGACGACATCTCTATTGACGGAACCTTTGGGAGCGGTCTAGCGTGGCGGAAGAACCACCAGCCGCAGGAGAGAACCATGACCCAGGTAGCCGCACCAGGCTCCGGGTCCAGCCTGCCCTGCTTCAGGGATCCGATGCGGATCCGCCCGCCGCGCAAGGGCCTGCGCCCAGGTACCGCCGCCGGGGATCCGCAGACTCCCTTCTGACCCTGGCGTCGCGGCGGGCTCCGCCGCACGACCGGTTCGTGCGGCCTCTCCCGTCGCGTTCCCGCCCGGATCACGTGTCCCGCCCCGGCGAGCACTTTCTGAGACGACCCCGAGCACTCGGAGCGCATCATGACCACAGACCTTTCCTCATCCCCTATCACCGGCCCCTCCGCCTGGCGTGGTGACGAGCTGGCCGGATCGACCCAGTGGATCTACCTTCTCAACGACGCCGAGCGTGAGGAGCTGGAAACCCTCGGCCGCCGGTTCGTCGAGGACGACCCCGACCTGCGCGACGTGTCCGCGGAGAGCTACCCGCTCGTCGCCGCGCGCGGCATGATCGAGGAGTGCGCGCGGCAGATGGACGCCGGGCGCGGCTTCATCCTGGTCCGCGGCCTGCGCACCGCCGAGTACGGCGACACGCTGGCCGGCGCGATCTTCTTCCTGATGGGCCTGCACCTCGGCACGCCGATGGAGCAGAACCAGCTCGGCAACGTGCTCGACCACGTCATCGCGACCTCCAACAAGACGCTCGACGACCCCGGAGCGCTGCCGTCGCGGGTGCGCGACCGGCTGCCCTTCCACTCCGACAGCTCCGACGTGGTGGCGCTGATGTGCCTGCGCGCGTCCAAGGAGGGCGGCTCCAGCAGCCTGGTGAGCGGCACGACGATCTACAACGAGATCCTGCGCCGCCGCCCCGACCTCGCTCCCCTGCTGTTCGAGCCCTGGCACTGGGACTGGCGGGGCCAGGACCCCGACGCCCTCTCGGACACCTACGTCTCCCCGATCTGCAGCTACGTCGACGGGGTCTTCAGCACCTACGCGGGCAGCACGATGATCTTCTCCGCCCAGAAGTACCCCGGCGTGCCGCAGCTCACCGAGGCGCAGATCGAGCTGCTGCACCTCTACGACGAGATCACCCAGGAGCAGGGGCTCCCGATCGACATGGACTTCCAGCCGGGTGACGTCCAGTGGCTGCTGAACTACGCCGCCCTGCACTCGCGGACCAGCTACGTCGACTGGCCCGAGCCGGAGCGCCGCCGGCACCTGCTGCGCCTGTGGCTCAAGCGCGACGTGGGCCGCCCGCTCGTGGAGGGGTTCGGCAAGCTCTGGAACAGCCTGCTGATCAGCGGCTCGGTGGCCGTGCTCGCGACGGTCCTGTCGGTGCTCAACGCCTACGCGCTCGGCATCGGCA
>NZ_JBEXUE010000538.1:0-6422 GCF_040614275.1 Streptosporangium sp. NPDC006013 | reverse complement strand
GCCTCCGGCATCTCCTCCAGCGCCGCAGGTGTGCCGGACTCCGCCTTCACCGCCCTGTTCTGGCTGGGCGCGGCCGCCGCGGTCCTCGGGATCGCGATCTCACCGCTCGCGGTACGGCACGCCGCCGCGGTGGCGCCCCCGCCTCGTGGCCCGCAGCCGGCTCAAGAGCTCCAACGGACGGACACATGAGCATCTTCACCGACCTCGAACTCGCCTATCTGCGCGGCGGACGTCTGCTCGGGCGGCTGGCCACCGTCGGGCCGGACGGCATGCCGCACGTCGCGCCGGTCGGCTGGTCCCTCGACGGCGCGGGCCGGGTCATCGAGATCAGCGGTCGTAACTTCGGCAGGTCCAAGAAGTTCAGGGACGTGGTGCGCACCGGCCGCGCGGCCCTGGTGGTCGACGACGTGCTGCCGCCGTGGCGGCCTCGGGGCGTGGAGGTTCGGGGCCGCGCCGAGGCCGTCCCGGGCGACCGGCCGCGGATCCTGCTGTACCCGGCGCGGATCGTCAGCTGGGGCCTGGAGAGCGGCCCGACCATCGAGGACACCTACCGCGCCCGCGACGTCAAAGGGGCGGCCGATGCCTGACTACGGACACGATCTGCTGTTCGCCGCCAACATCATCCCCTCCAGCCGGGACGCGGACATGGTGGTGCGGCTCGCCCAGGCGGCCGAACGGGCGGGTGCGGATCTGGTCACCTTCCAGGACCATCCGTACCAGCCCGCGTTCCTCGATACCTGGACGCTGCTCGCCTACGTCGCGGCGGCCACGACCAGCGTCCGGCTGGCCGGCAACGTCCATCCGCTGCCGCTGCGCCCCCCGGCGATGCTCGCCAGGAGCGCCGCCGGCCTCGACCTCCTCAGCGGCGGCCGGTTCGAGCTCGCACTGGGGGCCGGGGCGTTCTGGGACGGTATCGAGGCCATGGGGGGCCCGCGCCGCGCACCGGGGGACGCGGTCACGGCGCTGGAGCAGGGCATCCAGATCATCCGTGCTCTCTGGGATGTCGACGCGTCCGGTGACGTCCACGTCGACGGGCGGCACCACCGGGTCCGCGGGGCCAGGCGCGGCCCTCGCCCCGCCCACGACATAGGCATCTGGCTCGGCGCGTACGGGCCGCGCATGCTCCGGCTGACCGGACGGGCCGCCGATGGCTGGCTCCCCTCCCTCCCACGCCTCGAAACCCCCGCGCGGCTCGCCGAGGGCAACGCCGTCATCGACGAGGCCGCCGCGGCGGCGGGTCGCTCACCCGGCCAGATCCGCCGCCTCCTCAATCTCGGTGACGAACTGCCCGCCGAACGGATCGCCGACCTCGCCCTCACCCACGGGGTCAGTGTCTTCACGCTGATGGTCCACGACCCCTCGCAGATTCAGCGATTCGTCGGTGAGGTCGCTCCGGCCGTCCGCGAGCTGGTCGCCAAGGAGCGGGCCTGATGTTCCGCCCAGAGCCGGAGCGAGGAGATCCGACGATCCCGCCCCCGCAGGCCGGCCCCAAGGTGGCCGAGCCGGTCCGGCGGCACGCGCCGCGCCCCCGGTCGGCTCTGACGCGCGACGACCTCCGGGGACCTCAGGCCGGGGGGCCGTACGGCTCGATCCTTGGGTCGGCGTAGGGGCCCTCGCCCGCCGCGGGGTCGACACGGCGGGCCGCGGCCTCGGTCACCCGCAGCCCGTACAGGCCCTGATCGGGGTCGATGAGCACCAGGCCGTAGCCGGTGTCGACCTCCTCCTTGGGCAGTCCCAGATGCCGCATGGCCTGCGCGAGCGTCGCGTCGGGCGGGAGCCGTACGGTGATCAGGAGCATGACCTCACGGTACGCGTTCGGCGCGGCGGCGCAACGAGGCGAGGATCCCGGGAGTGTCGACGGCGCCGTGGGCGTGGCCGGTCAGAGGCGAGGAGAGAGGCGGAAGACGCGCAGTTCGCGGTCGGCCGCCCGCTCGGTGTAGCGGTCGTAGACCGGCCAGGCCCCGACCAGCCGTGCCCAGGCGTCGGCCCGTTCGTCGCCGGTCAGCAGGTGACCGGTGACCGGTGACACCCGGCCCCGGAAGCTCACCGTGGCCTCCGGGGTCGCGATGAGGTTGCCGCTCCAGGCGGGGTGGTTCGGGCGGCCGAAGTTGGAGCCGACCAGCAGGAAGCCGCCGTCGTCCTCGGGCAGGCAGGAGACCGGTGCGACGCGCGGCTCGCCGCTTTTGCTGCCGGTCGTGGTGAGGATGAGGGTGGGCAGCATCTGGTCGCTCAGCACGACCCTGCCCCGGGTCAGGCGGTGCGCGGCCCGGTCCATCCTGGGCACGATCCCGGGGGCGATCCTGGCGAAGGCGTCGGTCGCCGACAGCCACTGGACGAACGGCCTGAGCATCCTGATGAGGCGTCGACCCACAGCGATCTCGCAATCTCTCGCCCCGATCCGGCGTGCGCCCCACCGTAAGACGTAGCAAGCGCTAGGTCAACCCCGAGGCGCGGGCGCCCGGCACCAGGACGCCCGAGCCCGGCGTCCACGACTTCTTCATGGATCGGGTCTTCGCCGCGCGGGGCGCCGAGGTGCTGACGAGTCAGGCGTGCCTCGGCCGCCTGCGCGACGGCCCCCGGGCGAAAGGCCGGCCGGGGGACCGTACGGCTCGATTCTCAGGTTCTCCTTCTCCGGCGGCCCCAGGTGCCACTTGGCCCGCGCGAGCGTCGCGCCGGGCGGGAGCCGTACGGTGATCAGGAGCATGACCTCACGGCACGCGTTCGGCGCGGCGGCGCAACGAGGCGAGGATCCCGGCGGCGTCGACGACGCCGTAGCCGTGGTCGTGGTCGAAGCCGATGTCGCTCCGGTCGTCGGCGGTGCGCCGGAGCAGGGTGCGCAGCTGGGCGGGGGACAGGCGGGAGGAGGACCACCGGGTGCGCACGGCCGCGACCAGGCCGGCGGTGACGGGGCACGCGGCCGAGGTGCCCGAGTCAGCCTCGTCGTCGCCGAAGGCCCGGGAGCCGGAGAAGTGGGTGTAGGCGCACAGATCCGGCTTACGGGCGACGAGGCGGCCCGGCCCCTGAGAGGAGTAGCCGACCCGCTCGCCACGGGTGTCGACGCCGCCGATCGACAGGACGCGCGGGTGGGAGTTGGCGCCGGTGATCGGCCGGTCCGGGTACGCGCACCGGCCGTCGGGGCAGTCGCGCCCGCAGTTTCCCGCGGCGAACAGCACGTCGGCGCCCGCCCGCTCCAGGCTGGAGACGATCAGGTTGAAGGGGTGGGCCGGATTGTCGGAGTAGTTGCCGGGGTGGCCGACGGGGAAGTCCCAGCTGGGAGAGAAGGAGCCCCAGCTGTTGCTGACGACCAGGGACCGCGAAGCGGCGGGCTGGGCTTCCAGGACGGTGCGCAGGTGGGCGAAGGCCGCCACCGCGTCCGACAGCAGGCCGTCCAGGGCCGAGCCGCCGGGGCGCCGGGAGAGCAGCACCGGCATGTCGATCAGTGACGCCCTCGGGGCGGCGATGAGCGCGTCGAAGGCGCACATCGTGCCGTGGTCGACGGGGAACTCACCCGCCCTGCCCTGCACCCCCGACGGCTTCCAGCTGCGCTGCTCGTCGACGGTGACATCGCGGCCGAGGTGCCGGGCGACGTGCGCGGAGTTGATTCCGGTGTCGAGCACCGCGAGCGCGACGCCCGAGCCGTCGAGGCCGTCACCGGCCAGCTCGGTGACGTGGAGCAGTCGCTCCACGTCACGCCAGTCGCCCACCGGGGGCGTGCCGCCGCAGGTGAGGCCCCGCTCGATCACCGGGTCGGCGAAGACCCCCACGACGTCGGGGCGGAGCGTGGGCAGCAGGGTGATCCGGGTGGATGTCTCGTCGTCGGAGATCTCCCCGCGGACCAGGACGGAGGCCTCGTCGGCGGCGAAGGAGAACGTCAGCGGCTGGTTGAGCGAGAGCGGGTCGCCTCCGGCACCGGGCACCGGGCGGGGTACGACGACGGGCGAGAAGGAGGGGTCCACGACGACCCCGGGCAGCGGGTCGGCGACGTCGGCCGCAGCCGTGCTCACCGAGGGGTCGGCCACGGCCGCGACGACGTCTGGAGAGGGGCGGAGCTGGAGCAGGACTCGCATGTGCACCACCGGTACTCGGGGGGATCGGACTTCACCACATTCCTGCATTCACCTCGAGCGCGTCCAGCCGTTGAAACCGTCCCCTATCGGGTTTCAAGTGTCCAATCGGTGTAAATGGTGGGCGTGGATTTCCTTCCCTGAGCGAGTACCGGTCACTAGCGTTGGGCGGCATGACCGCAGCGGCGGAGACGACGCCAACCTCCCATTCCGATGTCCGGCACACGCACTGGCTGGGCACCCGTCCCAGGCTGATCGTGGCCAGTGGTTTCATGCTCTTCCTGGAACTGGCCCTGATCCGGTGGACCGGGTCGAACATCGTTCACCTCAGTTACTTCACCAACTTCGTCCTGCTGGGATCCTTCCTCGGCATCGGGCTCGGCTTCCTGCGGGTGGGACGCAGCACCCGGCAGCCCTACTACTCGCCGATCGTGCTGGCGGTCCTGGTCCTGGTCGTGCTGTTCTTCCCGGTGACCGTGGACCGCCAGACCGAGGGCGTCCTGTACTGGACGAGCCTGAGCGAGAGCGGGCCGCCCGCCTGGCTGATCCTGCCGGTGATCTTCGCCGCGGCGGCGATCGTGCTGATGGGCCCGGCCGAGCTGGTCGGGCGGTGCTTCCCCGAACTCGACCGGCTGGAGGCCTACCGCTACGACCTGATCGGCAGCCTCAGCGGCATCGGGCTGTTCACCGCGCTGTCGTTCCTCAGCGCGCCCCCGGTGGTGTGGGGCACGATCGCCGCGATCGCCTACGCGGTGCTGCTCTGGCCCCGCAGGGTCTGGGCCCGCGTGGCGCTGCTGGTCCCGTCGCTGGTCATCGTCGGCGCCCTCGCGATGGAGACGCTGACGGCCGGGGCGCTGTGGTCGCCCTACTACAAGGTGACCTACGTGCGCGGCTACTGGAACGACGTGCCGCTGATGGACATCAAGGTCAACGGCATCCCGCACCAGCAGGCCACCCCGGCCAAGAGCCGCCTGGAGTGGGAGCGCCAGTACGCCCTGCCGTACGAGCGGGCGGCCTCCGGCAAGCTGGACGACGTGCTGATCGTGGGCGCGGGCAGCGGCACCGACGTGTCGATCGCGCTGTCCAAGGGCGCCAAGCACGTGGACGCCGTGGAGATCGACCCCAAGCTGCTCGAACTCGGGCGCTCCTACCACCCGGACAGGCCCTACGACGACCCCCGGGTCACCACCCACGTCACCGACGGCCGCGCCTTCCTGGAGAGGACCTCCGGCAAGTACGACCTGATCCTCTTCGCGCTGCCCGACTCGCTCACCCTGGTCTCCGGGGCGAGTTCGCTGCGGCTGGAGAGCTACCTGTTCACCCAGCAGGCGATGGAGGCCGCCAGGGACCACCTCAAGCCCGGCGGCGCCTTCTCGATGTACAACTACTACCGCGAGACCTGGCTGGTGGACCGCCTCGGCTCCACCATGCAGGCCGCCTTCGGCCACAAGCCCTGCGTCGACATCGTCAGCGAGACCGGCCAGCAGGCGGTGATCACCGCGGGTCTCACCACCGAGGCGCAGCGGTGCGGCTCCGAGTGGGCGGGGGCGACCGCCGACACCCCGCCGCCGACCGGTGACGACCGGCCCTTCCTCTACCTGAAGGACCAGACGATCCCGCAGATCTACATCATCACCCTCGGGCTGATCCTCCTCGTCAGCCTGCTCGCCGTCCGCGCCGTCGCCGGCCCGTACCGCCGGATGCGCCCGTACGCCGACCTCTTCCTGCTCGGCGTGGCGTTCCTGCTGCTGGAGACCAAGAGCGTCACCGGGTTCGCGCTGCTGTTCGGCACCACCTGGGTGGTGAACGCGATCGTGTTCGGCGGGGTGCTGGTCGCCGTGCTCGCCGCGGTGGAGGTGACCCGCCGCTTCCGGGTGCCGTCTCTACCCGTGATGTACGGCGTGCTGCTCGCCGGGCTGGTCCTGGCCTGGCTGGTGCCCAACTCCTGGCTGCTGGGCCTGCCGCTGCCGCTGCGCGCGGTGGTCGCCGTGGTCGTGGCGTTCCTGCCGATCTTCGCGGCCAACGTGGTGTTCGCCAAGCGCTTCGCCGACTCCGCCGACGCCACCGTGTCCTTCGGCGCCAACCTGCTGGGCGCGATGGTCGGCGGCTGCCTGGAGTATCTGGCGCTGGTCATCGGCTACCAGGCACTGCTGATCGTGGCGGGCCTGATCTATCTCGGCGCCTTCGCCCTGCTGCCCAGGACCGCCAGGACCGTCGGGACCGGCTGAGCCGGGGACGCGCGGTCCCGGCGGTCGCCGGTTCGAGAGAGAGGTACGGCCGGTCCTCCCCGGGGAGGCCGCCCGGTCGTGGCGTCGATCAAGGAGTTCTTCGGCACCTCCCAGCTGTCGCAGTTCATGG